>JBBIRL010000024.1:0-15267 GCA_037441825.1 Dehalococcoidia bacterium
GGCGAGCTGGTAGAGCTACTTGCCTCAGTGCGGCCAGAGGTAATCGAGAAAATAGCCCAGCTTCTCAGGCAAAGGTTTCAACGCGAACATCTTCCTTCAGTTAGCTAACAAACGCTCCCTCAAAAACAATGCTTAAGCCAGACAAAAATCATATAAAAGTTGATGGTTTTTGCTTGACTGAAAAGAACCTGCACGCTACCCTAATTCCCACAAAACTCCATTTCATGTCAGGTTAAATTCGCCGCCGGTATTCGTTCTGCCCTAAAAGAAGGGCAGCCCTTCATAATGAACAACATCGTATCATACAAGTCATTCATATCTCGGGCAAGCTGCTAATTGCAGATAATTCTGCTTCACACCTAAATAACCGGAGGGAGGTGTCATGGTAAACAAGTTCGATGTCCTCATCATTGGAGGTGGTCCCGGCGGCCTATCCATAGGAAGTTTGCTTGCCAAGGAAGGCGTATCCTCAGCGATTATAGAGAGAGAGCCTACTCTTGGGGGACGGTATCGCGCCGTCAATTTCCACGGCTGCCGCTCGGACAATGGCGTTCGCATGCCCACGGCATTGGTTCGCACCCCCAAGGAAACCTACATGTACAAGTTCTTGGCTTATATGGGATTCCCTCCTGAAGCCAAGGTAGTAGATTGGACCATGGGAAAGGTCAGCAAAGACAACCCCAACAGGACCGAATATTTTTCCATGGACCCCAAGAAGGGGGTAGAGAACTTCTTCGATTTTTTTGCTTTTGGCAGCGGCCTTCCCATGGAGAAACCATCCAGGCAGGCGCTTATGAAAGCCTTCCGTATTATGGAAGACACATCCGAAGAGGAATGTCGCAAGCTGGTAAATGTGACTTTCGCTAGCTGGATCGAAAGGAATGTGGAAGACCCGATAGCGAAAGCGGTTCTTGAGCTGGCTGCTCCCCTTATGGGTGCCCCTGCCACAGTCGTTAATTACGGAGCGTTTGCCAATGTCATGGGCACCTTTCCACGAGTTGGTGCCCTCTTATTCTGGTATCCCAAGAAGGGAAACATGGAGGATATGGTCATCACTCCTTTGACCAATTATTACAAAGAACACGGTGGAAAGGTGCTAACGGATAGGAGAGCCAGAAGTATTCTGATAGAAAATAAAAGGGTGAAAGGGGTTGTTGTTCAGAATAATAAAACAGGTTTCATAGAAGAATATAGCGCTCCGGTTGTTATATGCGCAATCCCTATCTTCGAAGCGGTAGCAAGAAACATCCTTAGCTCCGAATTCCTGACCAAAGATTGGGCCAAAGCTATCGAGCTGTGCGCAAAGCTATCCTACGAAGACCTGACCGGATTCTATCTTCTTCGTGAGGATGTTATCCCCAGGAAAGTCCCTGGCTGGGTACATATCTTTGATGTTGACTATGGCCTCCCCACCTATGTGGGAGACTGGTGCGTGGGATCGCTTTACAATGCTGTGGAGCCTCCGGGGAAACAGCTCATTTACTCTTACATTCCTGGTGGGCTTCCCGATACCCCCTTTGGGCTTACCACCCCTATGACCGTGGTGGAGGAAGCGAATAGAAGATGGGAAGCGGCTGTGGAGAAGGCATTTCCAGGTTTTAACAAAGCCATTCAATTCAGGGGAATGACTCTCCAACTCAACTGGGGTAGATATTCCTGGGCTGCGGTGCCCACAGAGATCGATATGCAGTCACCCAACATACGTGGTCTCTACTTTGGAGGCGATACAATTCGGTCTGTAACCAGTATGGTCTCAGACAAGATTTATCAGATGGTCTTCCCGCTATGCGAAAGAATCCTGAAGTACATTCGCTCATAAACAGGAGGAGACTCAAATGCCAGATGCAAGCTTCGATGCTGTGATAATCGGAGGAGGTAAAGAAGGGCTGGTGATAGGTTGTTACCTGGCCCTCAACGGCATGACAGTAGGCCTCTTCGAGCAGGGGAACGAGCTCGGTGGTGCTGCCTGCACCGTTCCCACGCCGGCATCAGGCTTCCGTGGCAACCCTCATGCCGAAATTTGTGCGTTCTGGATGAGCCCGGCATATTACGACTTCAATCTCGGGGAAAAGGGTCTGAAATTCATCTTCCCCGAAGTAATGATGTCCAAGATATTTCCCGATGGTAAATGCATAGTCGTCTATCGAGCCTTAGAGTGGAACGAGGAACTGGGGACGGCCATCCCGAATCAAGCCATCATTGACAAAAACCTTAAAGAACTGGAGCGGATATCGCCGAGAGATGCCGAGAGGGTGTCAAAGGCCCTGGAGAAAAAGCTGTATAACTGGATGTACTCACACGGGCAAATCCTGTTCAACCCTCCCCCCCTACCCGGAGAGACCGACTACATCGCTGACCTACTCAAAGACCCAGAGGGAGGCATTGACCCCAGGTACCCTTTCATGACAGAGTACGAGATAGTCTGCGACCTCTACGACAGCCCGGAAATGAGGTCTTTTGCTCTGCAGTGGCAGCTTATGAACGGCATAGCCCCTGGAGATGTGGCCCCGCCCTTGCAGGCTTTATTGCCTATGCCATCCTTTGCCGGTCTCCAGGCGTTTGCCATAGCTGAAGGCGGCTTCCACAACGTTGCCCATGCCCTTCAGAGGGCTTTGAGCGAGCAGGGCGGCAAGTTCTTCGTAGGAGCCGATGTCGACGAGGTACTGGTGAATAACGGTCGCGCCTGTGGCATCAGGTTGACCGATGGCACTGAGATTGAGGCTAAGAAGCTGGTGATAGATACTGCCGAGATCAAGCAGACCGTCAGAAGACATCTCCGTAACGTGCAGATAGACCCTGAGATCCGAAGGAAGATCGATAATATAATGACAGACAGGTCACAGCTCTTCTGGGGGCATATAGCCTTCCACGAGTTGGCTCAGTATAAAGCTGCCGAGTGGAATCCCGACTGCGGCAAAGCCCGCCTGGTATTCCTCGGCGATGCTGATATTGAATACATGTACACGCACTACGGCTATCAAATGCACACCCTCAGGCCGGGCCGCTGGCCGGAGAGAACGTATATGTACGAGCTCACCACAAGTCCTTGGGACCCAAGCTACGCGCCCCCCGGTAAGCATATCGCTCTGGTAGGGGAGGGGCATCCTCCCCCTGCCAGCTACCTGACTGAGAAAGAGTGGATACAGGTGAAAAAGGAGGTGGGCGACCGCCTCATAAAGGAATGGCAGAAATATGCTCCGAACATGACCTGGGACAACGTGATAGCTGTCAACATCCCTACACCCTATGAATATTCGCAGAAAAACCCTAACTGGGTAAACGGTTGCATGTATACATCTAATCAAAGCCCCAGCCAGTGGGCAAATTTCAGGCCGATTCCAGAGCTTTCCCAGTATCAGGTTCCAGGGATAGAAGACCTCTGGTTAGCCTCGGGCTCCCAGCATTGCGGCGGCGTCGGCACTCTGGGTTTCTCCGCCTACAACTGCTATAAGAGGATTTCCCAGCGTCTGGGACTGAGAAAACCCTGGGAAGAGAAAGGCCGCATGTTCTAACTTGATTCTTTTCCGAGGGTGCGATAAATTGAGACGCAAGAAAATCAAAGTCTAAAAAGGGAGGCGTCTGATGTTCAAAGATAAGAAAGAAGTAAGAGAAGTCTTTAACTACCCCCTTCTCAAAGCTCTGGCTCACAGGAGAACCCGCAGGTTCCCCCTGGGCTGTAAAATGGAGGAGGGGACGCTTAAATATGCCTCCAAAAACCCTCCGGTGCCGTTGAACGATATAGAGACTGCCATCCTTTGCTGGGCGGGCACAGGGGTAACAGGGCTTATCGCAGCCGATATGCCCACTAACGACGTGCAGGGGAGCATGTTTACGAGTTGGGTAGGAAGGACTACTCCATACGCTTGCAATGTACATAATATGAAGCTTTTCTTTACAAATGACAAAGGCCTTTTCGTCTATGACCCTAAAAAAGCAACCAAAGCCGTGGAGATTGAGACGGAGCAGGACTGGGACAGGATTGCCGAGTATTTCAAGAAGGATACGGTAAAGCTCTCCAAAGGTAGATTCGCCATGGTGCCCGAGACCCTGGTGAGGATAGTCCACTGGAACACAAACAAGCCCGGCACCACCCTGTTCATGCCCATACTGGAGATATCAGAGGAGTATCTCGATGCCGTGATAGCCGTGTTCATGGGCGAAGGCTACAAGGTATTCGATGACATTAAAGGTACTTGCCCGGCAGGGATAAAGAAGTGGGTTGATAATGGCACATTAAAGGGCCCCGATGTCCCTCTCTCCTCTTTCGAATACACCATATTCCTGGGCAATCTCGCTCCCCCATTCCACGCATTACAAAACATCCAGTTGACGGCTGAGGCTATGGGGCTTGGCTCTATCATAATGACCGGATACATCGGGATAATAGCGCTGCAATCTTTAGGCTTTCGCTACAGCATGGCCAAGGAGGGGTCGGGCGCCATGCTGGGCCTTAATCCCGTGGGTCTGGACGGAATCTTTGAAAGCTACCAGCCGCCGTACTACAAGAGCATGGATGATGCCGTAGACGCCTTCATCGAGAAGAAGTTCGGCGAGAACGGGATGTATACGCCCAACTACAAGGGGATGGTGCCTTTTAATAAGAATTGGAAGAAGGTACAGCCGGGTTATCCGGTGCCGAGCAAAAAGGTCATCCAGATAACCAAGGATTATTGCAACTATGTATTCGACACCTATGGCAGATTTCCTGCCACTTTCGATACTATCGTGATGCCCGAATGGCTGCAGGTGCACCACCTGGAGCAAGAGTTTTACAACAAATACGGGCTGGACAAGCTTTTGAATGAGACTCACAAGAAACATATGGGGCTATGGCATAAGCAGTCAGGCAAATGAGCGAAGCTAAAGAAAAAGAGAGTCTCGGAAAGTTTGTTTAGTGCAGAACCAGGTTTATTTAATTGTATTCAACTTACGATAATGCTATGAGCTTTTCACAGACCTGTCTAGCGGAGAACACTCGACTCACGTCTGGCGAGGAGTGCCGCTCCCAGTGCCCCCACAATCTGAGGCTCCTCCGGAATAAGGATGGGAAGCCCGATTCCGACTTCCATAGCATTCTTAACCCCCATATTCTTGGCGACGCCTCCCGTGAACACCACCTGCTCCCTGTAGCCCACGGTTCTTCCCATTACTACCACTCTGGAAGCTACAGCCCGATGGATCCCAGCGACTATGTCCTCCCTGGTCCTTCCATCGGCGCGCAGTGATACCATCTCAGTTTCGGCAAATATAGTGCAAGTGCTGCTTATGTTGCAGGGTTCCTTGCTGGTCAGGGATATCGGCCCCATTTCCTCTATATCAAGGCCCAGAACCACAGCCATAACCTCCAGGAATCTACCTGTCCCGGCAGCGCACTTGTCATTCATGACAAAATCGCTGACGGTGCCGTTTTCACGCACTCCGATGACCTTGCTATCCTGACCGCCTATGTCGATGACTGTTCTAGCCGCTGGAATTAAGAAGTTGACCCCTTTAGCGTGGCAGATAATCTCAGTTACCGTCTTGTTGGCAAAGGCAACAGCGTTACGCCCATAGCCTGTGGAGATGATGAAACTGAGGTCAGCCCTAGAGAGCCTAGCTTGCTCCAGAGCTGCTCTAGTGACTTTTTCTGCAGCCCGGGCAACGCTGTCGCCTGTCGGCATAACAGCGTAGGACAGAATCTCGCCATCTGCCACAATGACTGTTTTGGCAGTGGCCGCTCCAACATCAACTCCTGCGGTAAACATCTCTCCTTTACGCCGCCTTGGCAGCTTTGGCCGCCCTCAGCAGTTCCGCAAATGTTTCTACTCTCGTCCTGAGTTGCCCGGCACTGTAGTTACGGGTATCATAGCAGTCCCCCTCCAAGACCAGCACAGGTATGCCCAGCTCTCTCTCTATGGTTCTCTTGGTTATCATGACAGTGGGTACCCATTCGCGGCAAGAGTAGGGGTAAAAGTCTATTGCCCCGTCCACATTGAAAGCCTTGCAGTTCGCCAGGTTGATAGCAACATGGGCTTCACAGGAGTGCGGCACATCCAGGCACGGGCCTACTCCGATCATATCCGCCCACTCCCTGTACGGATGTCTGGCCATCACCCACGGGCTGAGCCAGAACGGTATCTGAATACGAATAGCCAGGCCGGCCTGTTCTATCATACGCGTTATGCCGGGGTCGACACTTATCGTAGCGGTAACGAAGACGCCGGGGGCTCCTTTCTCCACTACTCCCTTGCCCTGGTTAACTCTCTCCTCTACCTCGCCACACAATATCTCCAGCGCCTCCTGCTTCCCTGCGATGTCCCTGGTGGGCATGGAGTTCAGAAAAAAGGCGTGTACCAGACTTGTCTGGCTGATGGGCTGGGGATCCGCATGTCCCATAAGTTCCACCAACTGCTGGAACTTGAGACGGAATATGGCGTTAGCCTTGTTGGCGGCGCGTTTGGCCTCATCCGTCATTTTACAGCCGACCACCTCCTCAAACATCTGGAAGAGCTTGCGCGCCTGAGACCCGCAGTAGCGAACGCGGTAGTCATTGAATTTCGGCCAGTCGCCCCAGTTCGGGTCCGGGCAGCTATCGAGATATGCTACAGGAACGCCATAGACCTCATGCAGCAATTGCTCTGCCTCAGCCGGCTGGTCGCAATGATACGATGCTATGA
Organism: Dehalococcoidia bacterium; assembly: GCA_037441825.1. GTDB lineage: Bacteria > Chloroflexota > Dehalococcoidia > SZUA-161 > SZUA-161 > JACWAE01. Next base: position 6,657 of record JBBIRL010000024.1, read on the forward strand.
CAGACAAATCAGGAAAGGGTATTACGCCCTTCACCATCGCCCCCAATCGAGTCTGATATAGAGCACAGTGGGCGGCTCCGGGCGGCAGGCCGTTCTCTTCCCCTGCTACCAGAAAGGGAGCGAGTTTGTCGAAGATCTGGCCCATGGTCATGTTGATTATTTGACCTGGAGTGGCAAAATACACTTCCTTCTCATCGGTTGACAGCATCATTGACATCAAGGGCCTGAGTTCCATGGGGAAATCGCTGTAGACTATTTTCTCGTGTTCCTCTCGTGCCAGTACGAGATTAACAAGCTCCCTCATCCATATCCCCAGGAATCTACGTACACCCAGCAACTCGATGTCTAAATACTGTTTCAGCCTCTGCTCGCCCCGCTTGATGTCCTCCTTCTCTATGCCGAGGACCTTGAACGCCTTGTCAATCCTGGGCCTTTCCCGTTTTATTTCATCCGGTTCAAAGCTACACAACTTGAGAAGCTCGGTGTACATGGCTATCTGCCTCCCCCTGCCTTGATAATTTCCACAAAGGTCTCGATCCTTGTCCTGAGAGGGCCCCTCTCGGAAACATCGTAGTCTGATTGAATCTTCAGCATCGGTATATCGAGTTCCTTCTTCAGCAGCTTCTCGAAATAGAACGCCTGGATATCATAGCTGCTCCGGTACATGAGTTGGTACCAGATTATCCCATCTACCTTGAAATCCCTGGCTAGCTCTATCAGATAATCCAGCCTTTCCCTGGATGGTCTGAACCAGGCTGGGGGCACTCTTCTCCTGAAGTATCTATCTGCCAGGGACTCCATAAGGTCACCGTTAACCCGGACATTCTCCCAGTAATGTCTGATCCCTTCGGCGAATTCCTCAATGACTATCGATGCCCCAGCTTCCTCCGCCATCTCTAAAACCTTGTAGTCACCCATAGCCAGGGTGGAGCCCGTCAACAGAATCCGCGGCCCTCTTGGGCTAGATGGAGTCTTGTCCCTTAACTCTTGATTGATTGACTCGAGCGCATTGATGAAGATTGGTCTATCGGCAATAAAAGAGGCATGATTCAGTTTCACGAACTCATGGCCGGTTATCGGTGGCCGCTCAGACTTGCGCAGGAGACTTATATCCTTCAACATCTCTCTCATCCTATTGCACGAATCGATGGCTTCCCTCAGTTTCCTGTCCTCTATCTTGTTGCCGGTGAACTCCTCCAGCTTTTTCTTAAGCGCATGCAGTCCTGCCAGATAGTACTCGAAAGCGTATTCATCTTTCTGATGAGGGACTCCAAATCTGAACACGTTGGTATTGGTGAAGAAGTTGAAGCAGTCAGCTATGGTCTTGATATTGTGGTCTGTAACGGGGACGACGAGAAGGTCTATTATCTCGTAGAGAGGGTCCCCACCCATCATTCTGTACCCAATCTGAGACCTGCAGAATGTGTCTATGAATCGAGGAACATACGCAGCGCTTTCTGCTACCGGCTCTGGGTCTCCCCCTCGAATAAGCCCTACTGGCATAGCGCCGGACGCATAAACCAGTTCCTCCGGCATATAGCCTCCGGGGGCATAGCCGATGAGTTTAGCCCCGCTCTTCCTCAACCGTGTCAACTCGGTCAGTCTGGTTGCCAGGTGGTCGGAAAGTTTCTTCATCGCTTCCATTAAAAACACCTCTGGCTTTGTATGTTAACATTCAGTATGGCCTGCGTCAACGTGATGCTCACAGTCTATCACGTCCTCCCAGGCATCGGAAGGTCAGTGATAAGATAACGTTTAGCAAATGGGGAGTGCAGAGAGGCAGTCCGCCTCAGGCGGATGGGGAATAAAAGGGGGCTGAAATGAGAAGCGCAAACTATGCGCGCCCTATCCCATGTCTTCCAGGTAGTCCTTCAACTTCTGCGACCTGCTGCGGTGTCGTAACTTACGGATGGCTTTAGCTTCAATCTGGCGGATACGTTCCCTGGTGACGCCGAATTCTGCGCCGACCTCTTCCAGAGTGCGGCTGCGGCCATCTTCAAGCCCGAATCTTGATTGGAGTACGCGGCTTTCTCTTGGAGTGAGGGTAGACAGCACCTCCCCTATCTGATTCTTGAGTAAGTTCAGAGAAGCAGCTCCTACAGGGGAAATCGTGGATTGGTCTTCAATAAAATCACCAAGCTGGGTATCCTCCTCTCCACCGATTGGCATCTCGAGAGAGACCGGCTCTCGAGATATCTGGATAATCTCCCTGACTCTCTTGGGAGAAATCCCCATGCCTTTAGCGATCTCCTTGAAGGTCGGCTCACGCCCGTATTCCTGAGATAGGCGCCGGCTTGTTCTAATAAGCTTATTTACAATCTCTACCATGTGAACCGGGATGCGAATAGTGCGGGCTTTGTCGGCTACATGTCTGGTGACTGCCTGACGTATCCACCACGTAGCATAGGTGCTGAACTTATACCCTTTGCGATAGTCAAATTTCTCCACTGCTCGAATAAGACCCAAGTTACCTTCTTGAATCAGGTCAAGGAGCGACATGCCACGATTGACGTACTTCTTAGCTATGCTGACCACAAGTCGAAGGTTAGCTTCGATAAGATGCCCTCGTGCCTTGTCTCCTTCCTCTTTTATGCTTTTCCAATGCTCCCGCAATTGGGACTCCAGCGATGCAATGCTCTTACGAAACTCTGCCTGTGATACAAAGCCTGGCAACTCGGCAACAGAACACCTGTTACCAACAGTTCGGAGCACTCCCTCAGGGATAATAGCAAGAAGGACTGAAATATCCCTCAGCGTTCCCTTTGCCACATTTGGATCGGCAGCAGTTCTCTCAACTATGCCCTTTAATAAATTCTTATCTACCTCGCCTTCGATCGCCTTCCTCAGCTTTGGATGGGAGACTAGCTCAGAGAAACTCTTCACCTTTATAAGACCGAGTTCTTTCTGCAGAGCCATCAGGAAAGTGGAAACTCGCCCGAGTGTATTGAGTACGGCAATTGCCTCCTCCACACCAGAAGGAAGTTTTCCATGCTCATTGCGCCATTCCTCTTCTATCCTTTTGACGTATCTGCCCTCCTCAATCTTCTTCCCTAATTGCCTCTCCTCCGTTGCGCTGAGCAAGGAGACACGTCCCATTTCCTGTAAGTACATTCTTATCGGGTCTTCGCTGATTTCATCCGCTTCCGACCTGGTTTCTTCGCGTTCTTCAGCCTCCTCTTCCTCCTCCGAAACATCGTTATCAGATAGCTCTACTGCATCCGAAATGGCTTCGCTATCCATTCCAGAGATATCTCCATCTAAAGGCACAAAAGCACCCTCCGGTTGCAGCGCGTCTTCCTCTAGTTTCATCGCCGATGCAGATACCCGATTTAAATTGAGGTCACCCTCTCCGAAATCAAGTTGTTGAGTATTTTTTCGTTGCGTTCTCATTGATTTTCACCCCCAAGAGAGCTTCGGGCAATCTTGGTTCACATTCCTTCATTGCTAGTTTGTCCTCGCGATTTTAGCCAAACTTATCTTAACAATGAGGTTCAGCGCTGCATATGACTTTTGTCTCAAAAAGCTGATCCAGGTACACACAACTTCAATGATACTACCTTAGGAGGGCCAATGAGCCAGCATCGAAAATGTGATGACTTTTTGAGATTAAGGTAAGAGGCTCGTCAGTTTCCCGGGGCTGCACCAGGCTATGTCTTATCGTGCTTGATGCACTTCAAAGCGTCTCACGCCCATGCCCGCGTAAAAGTTTCAATGCTGCTTCTGCTACATGTTGCGCAGTGAGGCCGAACTTTTCGTAGATCACTTTCCCTGGGGCTGAGGCGCCAAAATGAGGCACTCCGATGGCAGTCCCTTCGAGCCCCACATACCTCTCCCAGCCCAGCGGCGTAGCTGCCTCTATAGAGACCCTGGCACGTATGTTGCGGGGCAGTACTTCCTCACGGTATGCCAAAGGCTGCCCGTCGAATAGCTCCCACGAAGGCAAGGAGACAACACGTGCTCCGACACCCTTCTCATGCAGCATTTTGCCGGCCTCCAGTGCTATGTGAACCTCAGACCCCGTCCCGATAAGTATGACGTCCAGCGGCGTCTTCGCCTCCCACAGGATATAGCCCCCCTTTTGCAGGCCACTGGCCGGAGCCAGTGCAGTACGGTCCAGCACCGGCAGGTTTTGACGGCTGAGTACCAACGCCGTGGGGCCGTGAGCACGTTCCAGTGCGGCTTTCCAGGCCTCTACAGTCTCCGTCGCATCGGCAGGACGTATCGTTACCAGGTTAGGTACAACGCGCAGGCCCATAAGTTGCTCGATAGGCTGATGGGTTGGCCCGTCCTCCCCCAACCCCACAGAGTCATGAGTGAATATGAATATCACACGGATTCCCATAAGCGCAGCCAAACGGACCGGAGGGCGCATGTAGTCATAGAAAATGAGGAATGTCCCTGTGTAGGGAATTATGCCGCCGTGAAGCGACATCCCGTTAGCTATGCCTCCCATGGCATGTTCACGAACCCCGAAATGTATATTGTGAGCGGAGTACTCCTCAAAACCGTAATGTCCGTGGTCTTTTAGAAGAGTCTTGGTAGAAGGGGCCAGGTCGGCTGAACCGCCGACAAAGGAATGAACTCTTTGCACAATGGCATTCATCACTTGCCCCGAGGCCTCCCGTGTAGCGATAGGTTTATGTGTAGTGTTGAACATACTGGCAAGATTGCTGTCCCATCCCCTCGGCAGTTCGCCGCTCAAGTCTATTTCCAATTGTTTTGCCTCTTTGGGATAGGCACGCCAGTACGCATCCATTGTGGCCTGCCAGCGTTCCTGCCACAACTTGCCTCGCTCCAGCGCTTGACGGAAATGTGCCAGAGCCTCCGCCGGTACGACAAAAGGCTCTTTATAGGGCCAACCCAGCCGCTCCTTGGTCAGGCGCACCTCCTCCTCACCCAGAGGCTCACCATGGGCGGCAGCGGTGCCTGCTTTATTAGGGCTCCCGTAGCCGATAATCGTTCGGCAGATTATCAGGCTGGGACGGATTGTCTCAGCCTGAGCCATGCGGATGGCCGATTCTACGCCAGACGTATCCATGCCATCTATAGGGCCGATAACATGCCAGCCGTAGGCCTGGAAACGCTGGGCCACATTCTCAGCGAAGGCAATATCGGTTTTTCCCTCAATGGATATATCATTGTCATCGTAAAGGCAAATAATTTTACCTAGGCGCAGCGTACCAGCCAACGACGCAGCCTCAGAGGCAATACCTTCCTGGATATCGCCATCGGAGACGATAGCATAGATGTAGTGATTGATTATTTCGTATCCCGGCCGATTGTAGTTCTGTGCCAGCCATCTCTCAGCTATAGCCATGCCTACACCGTTAGCGAATCCCTGTCCCAGCGGTCCCGTTGTCGTCTCGACACCCGGTGTTAGCTCGAACTCAGGGTGACCTGGCGTCTTGCTCCCCCATTGCCGGAATTGCTTGATATCGTCTAGTGACAAGTCATACCCTGTGAGGTGCAGGAGAGCATAGAGCATGGCTGAGGCATGTCCAGGCGATAGGATAAACCTATCGCGGTCGGGCCATTTAGGTTCACGGGGGTTGTGCCTGAGAAACCGGTCCCACAGCACGTAAGCCATCGGTGCTGCGCCCAGAGGTGTACCTGGGTGACCGGAATTAGCCTGCTGCACAGCGTCTACTGCCAGAAAGCGAATAGTGTTGATGCAGAGTTCGTCTATTGCCATCATAATCTCACTTTGCAGTTTAGTGTTTCTTAGCCGGTTACTTCTCACAGATTATGATTGGCTAGCGCCTCCAAGTCAATAATCAGGTTCACTGAAATTACTACCAATTAAGAAGGAAAACAGCCAGACGGAGTTGATCAGATTACATGAATACTATATAGGGCGACGTCGGGTAGTCCGATGTTGCTTGTAGCCGAAGATTGAGGAGGGGTGACTGCGAGAAGCTTTTCGCTCTATCTTAGCGTATGACCTTCGCAGTCACCCCTCTCTTTTTAGGAAGGAGGGAGCTGTCAAAATGAGCTGGCTTGCGCTTATTTGCTATCATTCACACTCGAAAGCAACTCCTCACAGACTTTCTTGAACTTATCGGCTATCTCACGCTCCGCCATTTTCCTGCTTCGCATTAGCAACTGATTCGCCTGCTGGGCAATGAGCAGCGCTTCCTTTTTAGCGGTCTCCGTCGCTGCAGTAACAATTCTGGAAGCGTCTTCCTCTGCAACACGCTTGACCTTATCAACTCTGGCTTCAGCATCTTTAATTGTCTGCTCGGCTTGGCGTTCAGCCAACGCCACCCTTGTTTGCGCGACCTCTTCAGCCCGTTGCTTTGATTCGGCGATAATTTTGTCGGCTTCTAACTTCGCCTGCTCCTCGGCGGTGGCAATAATACTGGCAGCCTGTGCTTTCGCATCATCCTCCGTTTGCATCTTGATACTTTTTGCTTGTTTCTCAGCCTCAACCACCGTGCTTTCTGCAAGCTTAGTTAGAGCGCTCAAGTGCTCCACTTTATTAATCAGCTCATCATTCTGCCGGGTTAATGTAGAGATAAAGGATGACACTTCGGCTTCGTCCAAGCCGTTCTTTACTATCCTAAATCTCTGTCCCGCAATCTCCTTCAGTTTGTCAGACGTTGACTGCATAATAATCATCCCCTTCTATTTTAAGAGTACATTCGTCTAAGATTATGACCTATATACTGCCAATGAGCAATAGGAATTTGGTACTGCTGGACACAAGTTTTGCCACCTAAACGTAGGACTTCCGTAATATGACTATTCGATATACCGAAAAGACCGTTTGGACCATTGCCCTCTTCCAAGAATAAAGACACCATACAATCAATATAGAATCGTAGTATTCTGGCAAAAATTAGGAGGCCCGGTTGTTATTGGGTGCTTTCTTCCCTCTTGTCTTAGTCGTTGGCTTAGCCTCACTAATAGCGCTTGCCATAGTTGTGCGTGAAATCAGAATGCTAATAGGGACGTCTAGAGCAGCAACCCCCCAAAATCGCGCCTCATCGAGAGGAGAAGCTCCAGCAGCAAAAACCTGGAGTCGAGGAAAGCCATACGAGCAAGACATGCAAAAAAAGGGGCAGTTAGCGAATGAGGAGAAGACTAACAGAGTAGAAATCCTTGAGCGCGAGAGCGATAACGAATGGCTGGCTGAGATAGCGGGTAAACTTGACCTCGCTTCTCCGGAAGATAACGAACTATTGAACACTGCCAAGACGATGTTAAGGCATGCAAATTATACGATGGGGCATCTTTCAGGGCAGTCTGAAAAGCTGAAATATTCTCAGGGGCAACAAAAAGAATTGTCAAAGCGATTCATCGAGAGAAAACTCGTGGAATTAAAATCAACAAAATAGAGGGCCAGTGCTGAACCAAGGAGAGATTTTGGCCACGCGCGTCATCCCGACTTTTGGAAGCGACTTACTATGAAATGCCTTCCTCTTAAAATCTGGCGTCCCTGGCGCGACTCGAACGCGCTGCCTCAGAACGCGCTGCCTCAGAATCTCATCGGTGCGGTACAGGTATCGCACCATGTCTCGATGAATATACGCTTCAATACGGCGGTGTTGGTGCGCACATGGTCATCGTGGTGAGATGTGATGGCACTGGCGGTGAGCACAGGCAACGAGCCCAGATAGTGACGCGGGTATTCGCTGTCTACAATAGCCTTAGCCTTTTGCTCATGGGTAGCGTTGATTGCTGAATTCTTCAGGCTTACGACTAGGCTGCGGGCGCCTGAGTCCAACAGGTATTCCACAGCTTGGCGCAGGGCTTTCTCATCGAGGGGCTGAACCACTTTCCCATAGCTATCTGTCTTCTCTTTGAGCCCAATCCTCATATTGGTCTGGACTATGCCAGTCAATACTTCAGAAGCTTTGTCCGCACTTGCATAGAGTGTATCGGCGAAGCCCTCGGTGACGATGACACCCAGCTTGGGGCCCTTTTTCTGAAGGAGGCTGTTAGTACCCACAGTGGTGGAGTACCTAATCACCGATGTCTTGGACAGCAGCTCCTCAGGCCTTAGTCCGAACCTTTTGGCCCCCTCTTCGATGCAATTGAGGAGGCAAACGGTGAGATCGTGAGGTGTGGTGTCCACTTTAACGAGTTCGACCCTATCGCCTGCGGTCATGAAGCCGTCAGTGAAGGTGCTGCCGGTGTCTATGTCAATGGTGAAACCGGTGAACTCCATAAAAAAGTACCTCGTGCCCTTTGTGCTGCTATGGGCTGGTCGCTGCTTGGATTTTACTGTCAAGTACTAACCAATGTCAACGCATATTAGGGCAGGTTGTAATCGGTTTCCTCTGGCTTATCTGCCTATCCGGGGTTCTGCTCTTTTATGTCATCCGCGAGTTGTTTCGGGTCGAGCATGTTACGTTCAATGAGAGCCTTTCGTATGTCATCGAGGGGAACATCGTCAAACGGGCCACGGTCAAGCAGGTATTCGATGTGTTTCTTGCCATTGAGATTGTATGGGTGAAATCTGGCATCTTTATGCCCATCGAATTCAACCGGCACAAGTCTTTGTTCCCGGCACATTTTAATGTCGAAGGCGGGCGTGGCCTTGACCCATTTGCCGTCCAGTTGGAGTTCGGCATAGCCATGCCAGGGAAATATGTCAGATTTTAATCTC
>JBBIRL010000025.1:0-14491 GCA_037441825.1 Dehalococcoidia bacterium
CCCAAGAAGGATGATTATGAGGAGGGTCCTTGTGGTGAGCGTAGTTCGTCTGGCGTCAAACATCGAAATAAATTGTACTCCATCCCGTTTTCTAATGTCAATTTGCGGTGAACCAGATTGTATGGTTAGTAAAAAGAGAAGGAGGTCGATTTATATTGACCTCCTTCTCTCATTCGGTATAGTAGATTCGTAAAGGTTATCTTAAGTTATGCACTTGTTGATGGACTTGCCATGACCTACGATGATATTGTCTAACACTCGGGACCCGTAAAGTATCCTGTCTGCCCAATATTGATAACTCCTTCGAGGCTTGAGTACGCTGTGCAAGGCACGAGGCCGCCTCTTTTATGGTAAAGGCACCGAATTAGTAACTGACGTTAGGTTAAGTAGCGCCTGGATTATCCAGTCGAGAGCCATCGTCCCGTACACCGTCACATCGGCCAAACCACCGGCTAGATAGTTGCCCTTGGTAGTCAATGCGAGTGAACCCTGGGTCAAGACCGATTCGTAGTCTGGCAAGATGGTAATCGAGCTAGCGGTGCCGGTTACGAAATGAGACAGCATCCCTTGCAAAATGGTCAGGAACTCCTGAGTCAGTTGGACCAGAGTCATCTTATGTCACCCCCTTTCTCTTGCGTCTCGATTATGCCTTGAACGTATGGGGTATAACAATCCCAATTACGTACCGGCTTGGAAGGTACTTTATTACTATCCCGAACGTAGTAGGTCGGAAGTGTGCGAGACAATTACAGAGTACGGTGGCCAGGCTCGGGAAGGTAGGCGAGACAATGGACTGCCGACACGAAAGCCATGGATGCGAAGTAGAGGAAGCAAGAGTCGAGAGGCCACGTTTAGGCTTCTGCGAAACTGTCATGCTGGAGCGGAGCGAAGCATCTCAGGGTGGGGTAAATTAGCTTCCCTGTCTTAGATAATTGGCTCGTTTCGCGGGAAGCTCGTTGAGCGCTTTTGAATGATTGTATTTGACAGCTTACAATGATGTGAATACAATGGCAGTCATATGAGCAAGAGGGTGAATGTCAACAAAGGACCCATCAGGACCCTCCGCTGTTGCACTGCCGAGGCCAGCAGACACGAATATAGCTCATGCCTGTGGTGCTGGAAGTCCGTTTCGTGGACGCATGTCCAAATTCTGAGATTTGGTTCCGAAAAAGATGATTCTATGGTTAAGCCTTTCCGGAACTTTAACGTTTAGCAGGCAGAGACAAGGGAATTACGGCACAAGCGAGGCGGTCATCTGGCAAGAACAAGTAGACACGCTAGTGGATCAATTTGGCTATCTCGAGGCTCAGTTGGCCTAGGAAACTTGCAAGATTTCCCAATATGGAAGCTATTGTGCTTGCTGCTGGCGTCTGATTTCCCAGGTCTGCACTTACCTGATTGCTTGAAAGGTGGACAAGCACCTGCCCAAGCAAATGAGCACTGTCAATTATAGCCTGCGCAAGGTTTTCCATCGCAGCCTCACCTCAGCTACACCTACCTATTGCTTAGTATGGCCTAAATGGAGGGAAGATTGCAATCACGCATTTGTACTTATTGCAGTTCACTTTAGTCGGAGTACTTATGTCACCGATTGACCATATACAATATAAGGAGTCCCTTACGTCCTATAGCACGAATCTGATATACTGTAAGAGGTAAACCGGTCTGTGCCTGTTTGCATTGAAATAAACATGGGAGTGCTGAAATGAAGAGCGCCTTATGGATAGCTTTAAGGCTGATTCTTGTCTCGGTTATTGCGGCTGGAGCAGTTCTGGCATGTGCACGAGAAGGGAAAAACATCAATGTGGATCTCTCCTGGTCCGGCAAGCAGGTCGAAATGTCTGTAGGAGACTTGCTGGTGGTTACCCTGCTATCCGACCCAAGGACCGGTTACAGTTGGTCTTCATGGGTGAGTGACGAGACCATATTGCAGCAATCAGACCATGAATATATAGGTCGGGTGGGAGCTGGCGGCAAAGAGATTTTTACCTTTAAAGCTTTAACAGAAGGCACGTGTACCATTTCCTTGGGATATGGCCCGCCACAAGAGCAAGGGGAAGAGGTTGCACCCATCCAGACGTTTGATTTGACAATAGACGTTCAATAGCGTCAGTGCGACACAAGGGGACTGTCACCATAAAGGTAATGTTACCACCAGTTGCTCGAATGTATCACTACCATAACTATTGCTGCGCTTTGTTTAAGAAATCGATTGCCCATTGGATTTCCTGCTCACCTGTCTGTGTCAGCACGTAGTCCGGAGTTATACCCTTCCCTTCAATCTTCCGTCCGTCAGGCGTCAACCAGCGGCCGATAGTTAAGTATATGGCCGAACCATCGCTGAGTTGGAAGAAGGAATCATAGCTTCCCTTACCTAAAGTTGTGTTGCCGGCGATAGTGGCCCGGTGATAATCCTGTAAGGCTCCCGAGAGAACCTCGCTGCCACTTGCAGTATATTGGTTTACCAAAACCACTATCGGGAGATCGGTAAAAACACCGTTAGGATGAACTGATTGGGAGAAACTATCGCCCTTGTTGTCCACCAGGGTAACGATTACGCCCGTTTTAATAAAATGGCTGGTGACATCCACCACGTCACTTACAAGGCCACCGGGATTGTCGCGTAAATCCAGAATAATGCCGGTGCTGTTGCTTAGGTTCAGCGCATGGAGAGCTCCATTAAGCTGATCGTTAGTATTTTCGCTAAAGCTGCTGATGTCGATGTACGCTATATTGCCCATCATTTGATAGGTAACGCTGGAAGCATTAATTTGCGCCCTGACTACGTCTATCTCAACAGGCGTAGCCTCGCCTTCGTGCTGGATAAGGAGTTTGACTGCGGTCCCCGCGGGACCTCGGACAAGCAGTACCGTCTCAGTCAAGCTCAACCCCTGGGTGGACTTTCCGTTGACGGCAAGAATCACATCTCCGGTCTTGATACCGGCTTTTGCAGCCGGAGAATTCTCTAAGGGAGCCAAGATAACGGGTTGGTTATCCTTGTTCAAGCCTACCTGAGCGCCGATGCCACTAAAAGTACCCTGCAACCCGCTCTGGCTCACTTTGTACGCATCCGGGCTCAGGTAAGCCGAATAAGGGTCATTTAATGCCTGCACCATACCCTTTACCGCTCCCTCGTTAAGAGTGGTTGAGTTTGCTATGGAGGGTTCCACATAATTCTGCGTTATAGTAGTCCATGCCTGATCCAGCAACTCTGTGTCAGGCCCTTGGCTAGATGAGGGTGTCCCTGTAAGACATCCTGCTCCAAAGGCCAAGGAGAGCACCAGGATAGACAGGACAATTATCAGAGAGATCTTTAAACTCTTCATCATAGGATTACCCCCGCAAAATATTTTATGAATAACTGGAGTCTAACCAGATTATACATTTTTTATAACCGGATTTCATTGAGGTACTTTAGCTCCCAATGGAGACAGTCAGAAATCAATTACGATATCAAATGGTTTAAGAAATGGAAGGCAGGCTGGAATGAGAGAGGCCATTTTTGACCTGCCTGCTATGAAGCGCCACTGGCGCGGCCGGGATAGTTAATCTCCAGCTTGTGACTTTTCTACATAGCGATAGTATAATAAACTGCATAAGGTAGCTTCCAGCGTTTAACAGAATGCCTTAAGAGGTGCAAATTGAAGGAGGTTCGAAATGGTAATGTCATCGCAAACCAAGGATCTAATATGCGCCATGTTGGCAATCCCAGTAGCTGAGAAGATACTGCAATCCTCGAAAAGTGACAAGGACATTGAAAAAGAGTATTTTCGAATCGTAGAAGCGTACTTTAGCTTGCGGAAGGAGTTTGAGCAGACTTATGACCGAAGCTAGAATTTAGAATAAAGATTACCTGAGGCATTGGCGGGGCCAGTCATCACTCAGAGCGGTGCATGGGATAAGCTGGGGCCTCTATGGATTATCCAAAGCAGGGACAAGGTTCTAAGTGCTCATCAGGCACACTGAGAGGGTGGCATTGCACAGGAACCAGCAAATGCTTTCCCAAAATGCGAGACCTGATCTGCACACTAGGGCTTCGATAATACAAGCTCCGGGTTTTTGCACAGGACACAGATTAGACACAGATTAGGCACTTGACTCGGATGAGGATATCTTGTTTAATAGACAAGTGTCACATAAAGAGGAACCCCACTTGCGTAGCAAAATGTGATAGGTTTTCCATAGTTTCCCTCGAAATTTTATGACTTTTTAACTGCAGGCAGGATAAAATCACTCTTATATTGCCCTAGTATCCACTTCAAAAACCGAGGGGAGGAGGCTGAAATGACTACTGCATCGGATAAGACCTTGGCCGAGGGACAAGCAGAACAGGTCCGTTACAGGACTATGATGGGGAAGCGATTTGGCCGAGTTGGGCTGGAGAAACCGGGGCCGGGAAACTACGTACGCCCCACTTTGAGGCTTGACATCGAGCGCGCCCGTTTCATTACCCAGTCCTACAAAGATACCGAGGGTGAGCCCATCGCCATCAGAAGGGCTAAGGCGATAGCGAATTACCTCGATCACAAGACCATAGATATAGGTCCCAATGATCGAATCGCTGGTTGTGTAGGCGCGTATGTTGATGATACGACTATTTATCCCGAGCTATACTCCAGGTGGGTGGATAAGGCCATCGACTCGGTCTACAGAGACATGCTGACCGACACGGAACGAGCAGAGATGCATTCTATTAATAAATATTGGTTGAGTAGGTCAGTCCATGGCGCAGAGCAGAATATGCTTACTGAACAGGATAACCACTACCGCTCTTATTTGAATCATGGGGTATTTCTCTGGGTGCATGGCGCTCATATCGGACAGATGCCGAATTATGAGAAGCTATTTAGGGTAGGGCTGAATGGCATAAAGAAGGAGGCTGAGGCGAAGTTACGCGAGATACGGAGTAATGGTGAATTGGTTCGCGGCCGTCCTGGTGAATTTATGAAAAAGAAGGCCTTTCTCGAGGCGGTCATCATAAACATTGAGGCAGCTATCAGGTGGGCGAGGAGGTACGCTGAATTGGCTAGAGTGAAGGCCAGTCGAGAGGAGAATAAGACAAGGAAAAACGAGTTAGAGCAGATTGCTGAGGCATGTGAATGGGTGCCGGACAACCCGCCACGAACGTTCTTCGAGACCTTGCAGTGCTGGTATCTCATCGTGCTTCTGGTTAGAGTGCTTGATATCCAGACTGTCGGGATCGGGGATAGGGTCGATCAAATATGGTATCCGGCCTATAAGAAGGACAAGGAAGCAGGCCGGATAACTGCAGAGCAGGCTCAGGAGCTTATTCAGAACATCTGGCTCAAGCTTACAGAACTCACAGATTTCAATGCGCCAATAATGGCTAGCGGTGCACACACGACCCCCCGTTACATAACCATCGGTGGTCAAGACCGTTTAGGTCGGGATGCTACCAATGAACTGACCTATATAATCATGGACAGCGTTAAGTCCCTGCGGTTGGTCGAACCTATGATATCGGTAAGGCTGCACCGGAACACCCCCGAGGAGTTTCTACATCGGTTCGCAGGTATCTTGAGGACAGACTCAGGGCATTACGGCATCTTCAACGATGAATTCATGATACCATTTCTGATGAGCAGAGGAATTTCAGTTGAGGACGCTAGGAATTGGGCTGTCGAAGCCTGCGCTAGCTACAGCATAGTCGGCAAGCCTATGGGTCACCGTGCTATCTCCGGTTTAGGATTCGTTTTACCTAAGTGTCTGGAATATGCATTGAATGAGGGTAGAGATTGTCATTTCTTCACGGATAAGCAGTTAGGCGCTGCTACACCTCATCCAGTCACCTTCACCTCGATCGACGATGTAATCAAGGCATATCTTGACCAGGTAAGATTCTTCACCGAGAAGCTAGTGACACTAAGCAACATAACTGATGGCATCGAAGCTGAGTGGTTACCCCAGCCTTTCAACTCAGCCCTGCTGGATGGTTGTATTGAAAATGCTACAGATGTCAGAGACCTTCATTACTGGCATAAGACAAACATACAGCCCGTTGGGCACACGACAGTAGTCAACGCGTTGGTGGCTATAAAGAAACTGATCTTTGAAGAGAAGAGGGTCAGCATGGCGGAGCTGGTAATGGCTCTCAGGGATAACTGGGAAGGCAAAGAAGAGCTACGTCAGATGTTTCGCGACACGCCCAAATTCGGCAATGATGACGATTATGTCGACCTCTTTGCCAGGGATATTCACATCAGGACTTGCCAGGTGATGCAGAGTCTCAAGAACGCATATGGCTACAATATTACTTGTGATGGAAGCGGGAGCGCCAGTTACTATTACTTGGCTGGGCTCACGGGAGCAACGCCAGATGGCAGGAAGAAAGGCGACATGTTCAGCGATGGCACACTCTCACCAGAGGTTGGCACAGATAAGAAAGGACCGATAGCGGCGCTGAGGTCCGCCGCCAAGATAGACCCCTTGTTAACTTTTAATCATGTCCTCAACCAGAGAATCGTGCCAGCGTCACTGGAAGGCGAAAACAGGTCGAAGTTCGTTAACTATCTCAGGACTTTTATCGACCTTGTGGTCCCTCACATTGAATTCAATGTGGTGGATAATTATATCTTGTCTGAGGCACAGGCGCACCCCGAGAACTATCAGGACTTGATAGTCAGGGTTGCCGGTTTCAGCGCCTATTTCGTGGACATGAACAAGGAGATTCAAGACCAGATCATCGCGAGGACCCAGCACAGACTTCCCTAGCAATCAAGGGAGGGCAGACTCGAGGATATTGACGCTGGGGGGTAGGAGATGCCTGCAAGATACCTGGACGCCTGTAAGTGCCTCTTTATCGTTGAGAAAGAACCAACGATCACAAATAAGCGCAGAATTATATCACAAGAATCAAGTCATGGGAGGATATCGATTGAGGCTAAATATCGTCACAGGTGCATAAGCTTGGTGTTAGCTCTGAAAGCTGTTTCAGGAATCTGAGGGGTGACTCTGATCTGACGGAACCGCCTTCTTTTTCCTGCTAAAGAGAGACATTACCCACATGAAGGCTTTCATTTCGACTGTCATTATCTTAATTACGATGGGAATGCTCATTATCTTGAGAACCATCCTGTTGCCCATGATTTTCAACAGCATTTTGTCTCTCCAGCTCATATCTATTTACCCCCCTTCGAAATTCTGCGCCGGGCCTGCTCAGCCTCTTCTGATAGCTTCTTCCTCATTTCGGCAAAATGGGTTGTCCAGTCCTTGTCCTTGTCCTTGCCTACATCATGCTTTATCTTCAATTTCATAATTTGTGGCCATAGTCCCCCAAGCAAGCCCTTCCATCGGCCGTAGAGCCAATGAACAACCCTAATGATGTAGACCAGTATCCCAAGTCCTAGTAACACGTCCACGAGGACTAGAACGACAAGAATGCCTAAGAGCACCAAAATAAGCAGCAACGCTACAAGAGCCGGTAACTTGAAGGCGAAGAGGGCAATAAAAATGATCAGGAATAGCAGAATCACTGATAAGATCAGTAAGGGCAAGAAGTTGTCAAGCCTAGCTGCCCACATTGCTATCTTTCGCGTGGGCGGATATAGGTTTTTTACCACATATGTTGCGATAGCCAGGAAGATCAGCCCAAAAAATGCGCCAATAGCCAGCACGGCTATGACCACACCAAGTATAAATAATGTTGCTAAATCCATCTTCTCACCTATGTAATGTAAGGTGTGCCCAGCGCCCTGAGGTGCGCCAGCAGCGCCGCTATTCTCTGTAAGATACTACTCAGTATTCCGGAGAAATTAGAGCCTACCAAGCGGTCAAGCGTTGTGTTAACGAATTTCACAAACCTGCTTGACATGGAATCCCAGTCTTGCACAAAGTTGCCCGGTTGCGTCAGGGGAACATCCACATTTGGGGTTCGCAGTACTGCAAAGCAAACTCTGGCCGTCTTAAAGACCTGGCCTTCTGGATTAGGAAGAGCAACCCATCCCGCCATTCCGACATATGTCACGTTGCCAGTGGTGTTCCCTATCCATGTACCGTCGAAGTTCACTGACGTCCCTGTCACCTCTTGACGTAGATAGAATACCAATCTGACTCTGCTGCCATACATATCCAATGGGATTATCTCATTATAGGGTGCCGGCAGCGTCAGGTTGCCCACCGTGTGCATGGAATAAGTATTGGGAGCGTTGGCTCTTTCCACCATCGTTGTATAGCCATCAAACGTAATTGCCACCACCTGATTGTAATTGGTACACCAACCCCATCCTTGAAGGTTGATGGCTCCAGCGGTGAAGGTTGTATCATTGCCGTATACTGTGCTGTTGCCCACAGCCTTGGCTCTAAAGTGGTATGTGGTACCGGGGATGAGGCTGCTGAGGTTGCCGCTAAAGAGCCCGGTAGCGGTCATAGTTTGGGGAGTGGTCTCGTTGCCATAGCTTATAGTGAGCCCCCACTCGAATGAGACATTTACGGATAAGGCATTGCCCAGGCTAGTGAGGTTACCGTTTAGGGTGGCTGAGTCAGAGGCGACGTTAGTGGCAGGGTTAGTAATGACCTCCGGTCCTTGTGCGAAAGCGATGCCTTTCAGCAATAGAGTAGCGAGAAGTAGTAATGCAACTATTGCTATCCAATGCTTGTATTTCATCTCAAGAGACTCTGAACCGCCCCTTTGTTTCGCTATGATAACATAATGACTCGATTTGTCAAACGTGGGGGGCAAAGTAAAGATAAGTGAACAAATCTCACAAAAATGGGGCGCTTCTTGACCCTCTGGGGATGTACTGCTATCATCCTTTTGTAGGATGTTTAGTGCGGGATAGTGACATGAATTTCATAGACAAGATACTGGCTGCATCACGAAATAATAAAAGCTTGCTTTGTGTGGGGCTCGATCCGGACCCGAAGTCAATGCCTCCTAAGCTCGGCGTCTTCGAGTTCAATCGAGAAATTATAGATGCCACTTCAGACCTGGTATGCGCTTACAAGCCCAACCTGGCTTTCTACGAAACCATGGGTATGGATGGGCTGAGGGCGTTAGAGAAGACTCTGACACATGTGCCTAAGTATATTCCCGTTATAGGCGATGCCAAAAGGGGCGACATCGCTTCCAGCTCCGAGGCATATGCCAGGGCGCTGTTCGAGACCTTTGGCTTTGATGCTGCCACGGTCAACCCCTATCTTGGCCAAGACTCCATTGCTCCCTTCATTGCCTACGCAGGTAAGGGAGTATTCATCTTATGCAAGACTTCGAACGCTGGGTCTGCTGATTTCCAGGAGTTACTCTGCTCTGAGCCTGCATCGGCTACCAACGCAAGACCTTTATTCGAGCTGGTAGCACTGAAAGCCAGGGAATGGAACACACGTGGTAATATCGGCCTGGTAGTCGGGGCAACCTATCCGGAACAGTTGAAGAGAGTGCGCGAGCTTTGCCCCGAGTTTCCATTGCTGATCCCTGGAATCGGAGTTCAGGGTGGCGATTTGGCAGCAGTGGTGAAATACGGCGTTGATGCCAATGGAGAGAAGGCGATAATAAATTGCTCGCGGCAGATAATATATGCCTCTAAAGGAAATGATTTTGCCCAGGCGGCACGCCGAGAGGCGTTGAGGCTGCGCCATCAGATCAATCAGTATTCAGCAAGCAGGCTTTAACTTTATGGAGATAAAGCTGGGAGATGTGGTGCGTTTGAAAAAGGAGCACCCTTGCGGAAGTGATGAGTGGCAGGTTGTGAGGGTGGGTGCTGACATCGGGATAAAATGTCGGGGATGTAACCGGCGTGTGCTCCTGGAACGGCGTGATTTTGAGCGCAGGGTGAAGGAGTTAGTCTTGCGTAGCGGGCAACAACTCGTGTCTGAATAATCCCTAAGTTAACTAATTTACCAGATTACGGAGTATCTGCAACCTTAGATGCAGTATTTTGTCGAGAAGCCGCCCTTGGTCCTACTTTGGGAGCGTACTGCCTGGTTTCAGCCGCAGAAACGATGCCTCTGACAGAGTCGCCAATTGCGACGTAAAAAACTTCTTCTAAAGCCTCAGTCGTGACCAACCAGATATAGGCTGTCCAGTTTATCACTCCCCCTATACAATTTAGCAGTTTCACCATCTGAGCCACCTCCTTGCGTCGTCTATGTAAATTCTGCCTCGAATGAAGGTGGCACAACAATCCCATTAATGTACTGTTTTAGGGCGTACTTTATTACTATTTTTAACGGAGTAAGTGGCTAGAGTTGCGATACTCCCGCTTGCTTCTGGAGAAAGGATAGCTTTCAGTCGAGCAGAGGTTGACACAGCTCTATCGCCGGATAAAAAATCGCCGTATAAGATATACCAGAGCTCCTATCAGCAGAATATCGAAAATGCCGAAGACGGCCAGCCCGGTAATTCGCCCTACGTTTAGCGATGCTTTTGGAGCCGGTGTTGGAGTGGGAGTTGGGCCTGGGGTAGGAGATGGTGTAGTTGTTGGCAGCGGTGTTAGAGTAGGCGTGGGTGTTTCTGAAGGAGTGGGCGAAGGTGTAGGTGTGGCTGTGCTGGAGGCGGTGAGATTCAATACCAGATTGAGTCCCGTTTCCCAGGTTCCTGTCTCCTCTGCAGTGTAGTTGCCTATCAGGAAGGTTACTGGAGTTCCATCCATGTACGTTGTGTTACCAGGCGGAACTATTATTATTGCATATGTTGAATTACCGTATACTGATGGTGTCGAAGTGGTGTAGGTATCTCCCTCAATTATGGCTGTTATTATAGTGTCATCGGGCACAGTGGCATTATCCAATTGGACTGTGCCGTGGAAACGGCATGGTAGCGCGGGTCCTTGAGCTAAAGCTATGATTGGGTATAGTAGGAGTACAACCGCTGATATCAAAATGAGGACTTTTATAAAAACAATGCTTCCTGCTGCCTGATCTGGACGCTTCTTCATAGATTTAGGCTCCTCTCTTTGGATTGCCCTAAGGGTTGAGTCATGGTATCTTCAGCGTTATTCCTAGCGGACAGTGGTCAGCGCCCATCACCTCAGGCATTATGAACGCCTTTGAGACTGATTTCAATAGATTCTCTGTGACAAAGAAGTAGTCGATCCTCCAGCCCACATTCCTCGCTCTTGCCCCCGATTTCAAGTCCCACCAGGTGTATTGATTTGGCTCCTTATGGAAATAGCGGAACGTATCGACATAGCCATGAGCTACGAATTTGTCCATCCAAGCTCTCTCGATGGGCAGGAAGCCCGACATGTTCTCATTCTGTTTCGGCCTGGCCAAGTCTATCTCCTTGTGAGCGGTATTGAAATCACCGCATATGATGAGTTTGCCGCCTTTTTCTTTAAGAGGGTCAACCAATTGCAGGAAAACATCGTAGAAATCCAGCTTATATTTAAGTCGGGTCTCGTCCTTCTTCCCGTTGGGGAAATACACGTTAAAAAGAGTGAATTCGGGATATTCAGCTATTATAGTTCTGCCCTCGGTGTCGAACTCTTCGACACCGAAACCGTTTTTTACTCTCTGGGGTTTCTCTTTGGTGAAAGTAGCGACCCCGCTGTAGCCTTTGCTTTGTTTCGGGTAGTTCCAGTATGCATGATAGCCTTGTGGTTCTCTGAGGTCTTTATCGAGCTGGTCGGGATGAGCTTTTGTTTCCTGAAGGCAGAGGATGTCAGGGGACTCTCTGTACAGCCATTCCAGGAAGCCTTTCCCCTTTACCGCTCTAATCCCGTTAACGTTCCAGCAAAGAATTTTTAATTCTTTCATCACTGGCTGGCTCCCCAAAGTGTTTGCGATATTTTGCTGTGGTACTTAATACTACCACAAGTCGAGGAATGCATAAACCCGTACCAAGATGTAGACTTCCGCGAAATGAGGGAAACCTTTGGCGCTGGCTTGGGACTCCAGCCACACGGACCTTCGTCAAGCTTCTACAGCAGCTTCAGATTACCTCGTACAGGAGCGACTTTCGCGGAAGCCTTTAGCAATAAAAGCTTCCAAATCGAATAGCGGAGCCTGTATAATATGCATGTGGTATTTATTCCCTCCTTCTAGTGGTTTGGTATTTCCTTAAAGCTATTCTACCAGAAGATTATGGGGTAAATACCTCTTCTTTTTACCCTTTTTCACTACGTGCAGTTAGGTTTCGCGGAAGGCTCAGGTATATACCATATTGACAAAATGGGATATACCTGATAGTATCTCACTCGATAGTTATTGGAGAGTTCATTCCGTTCGTACATGGTGACAATCAGGTAAGGCCAATGATTGTTGGATTGATATACAAATAGTCTGATGTTACGAGAGGAGTGAGAAACAACGTAAGATATCCGCATTTCGGGGCCCATTATACATAAGATGTAAGAACCGTGGAAATTCTGTGGATAACTTCGTGGATAACTCTCTTGACTGGCTATGGCGTCCAGTGCTTATGATAGTCCGGCGGGATGTTCTCCTGATAATTAAACTGGGCTAGGGTTCGTCCTTGTTTCGGTGGAGCGTAAGGCGATGATATAGTAGGGTTACGATCCTCTAGACTTATGTGTGTACTTGCTGGATGCAAACGGCTGCGGAGCAACCATCAGGTGAGCAGATATGAAGCCAGAGGCAGTTGATTATTATCAGACTGCAATCAAGTTGTTCAAACTGATTCAGGTTGACTATAGGCGTGCGCAAAAAGAGCTGCAGGGGGTGACTTTGCATCTCGCCCAGAGAGAAAACGTAGCCGCTAGCAAACTAAACTCAGCCCTAGACGCTCTGAATAGGATCAACACGGCATCGCAGACAGCAACACAATGTTCGGTTCCAACGCTCGAGGCGTACTGCCTGGGCAAATTTCAGGTATGCGTCAACTGTAAAAAAATAGAACATTGGCGCAGTACCAAAGCCAAATGTATTCTAAAGCATTTGATAACAGAGGGGATGCGCCCAGTACCGAAAGATATACTGATCGAGGCCACCTGGCCGGGTTGCGAGCCTTCACAGGGTAACAACAACTTGAAAGCGGCGGTGCGGGCTTTGCGGCAGACGCTGAACCATCATAATGACACAAATGAGGGGGATCCAAACATTTTGTGCGAAGATGGAAACTACATGATTAATCCGGAGATAGATCTGTGGGTGGATGCTGAGCAGTTCGAGCGTCACTGTAAGGCTGGCAGAAGGTTCGAGGCGGAAGGAAAGTTGGTTGAGGCGATCAGAGAACACAAGGCTGCAGAAGCATTGTACAGGGGCGATTATTTAGAGGACGACCCATACCAGGAATGGACATATCTACGCCGTGAAGCTCTCAAGGATGAGTACCTGTCCGTATTAGGCAAGCTTGCCGATTATTCGATGAGGGCCAAGGATTACGAGGCTTGTATTGGCTATTGCCAGAAAATATTAAGTAAGGACTATTGCCGTGAGGATACCTACCAGAGGTTAATGTGCTGCTACAATCGTCTTGGCCAACGCAGCAGGGCTATCGAGTGGTACCGTTTGTGTGAAAGGACCATCAGGAGAGAACTGGATGTAGACCCTAATCACGAATTGGTTGCGCTTTACCAGAAGCTCGTGAGAGGCGAATACATATAACCTCCCTTTTACTGCAAAGATTTTCTAGAAATTGTCAGCACTACTCTTAGTTCCTGCCCGGATCTAATCATATAGTCAACATCATCAGATATGGTCTTGCCCCTGTTATCACGTGGGAATAGCAACGGCAACCCCCCCTTACCTCGTAGGCGCCGATTCCAGTTAGACGTGAAGTACTCCCGCAGCAACTAGCCAGAGAGCCCATTTTACCATTCAGGGGCAGAATACTGCATATATCTCATCCTGGATGAAATGCGCTTCCCAACTTATTCTACCAAATTCACCAGAAATTCACCGAAAATGTACCTGTCATTTTACTACGGTCTGCCAATATCAAATTGCAAGAGATGTTTACTAGATTTCAGCACAAGCGGAGTGACCGGGATTGCACCGAACGGCATACGATACGGTACGCAAGCAGTAGTACAGCCAACGTACCAATAATAAGGCTGAGTTTCCAGCCCAAGGGGAAAGCAAGGCCGAGATAGAAAGGAGGTGAGATAACGTGTTAGTAGTTCAACTGGTTGAGGAACTCATCGCCCTAGGGCAAGGAATCCTGGGTCACTTTGTTCAAGGCACGGCGGGCTCGTTCACTGCCTTGACTGATTATGAGTGGGAATTGACAGGCTTTAGCCAGTACTCATTGAGCACCAAGGGCAACTACCTAGCCGGTGCTGTCGCCGATATTGCTGTCTACGGGGCAATCCTTCTGGACTGGATAGTGCAAGGCTTGATCAACACTGGGATGAATGCGAATGTGGCTCCAACATAAACGTGCAAGTCGTACCGTATGTGTTTTAATCAAGCGGCAAAGGAGGCTATCAAGCTTGGGCATTGATAGTAGGGTGGTTCAAAAAGTTTTCCGAATCTACTTTCCAAATCTACAAAGCCGAAATATCACGAGTTGCGGGGGTGTAGGGGAACACCCCCGCAGGTAGCGTGGTTAAACACCAAATCAAATGACGCGCAA
>JBBIRL010000026.1:0-2166 GCA_037441825.1 Dehalococcoidia bacterium
TAAACACGCTGCCCTGGAACAGGGGGTTACGCGCGGGCGGATTCTGGCTGAAGCGACTAACTGCGCCCGGGACATGATCAACGAGCCGGCTAACTATATGACTCCTTCCGATATGGCACAGGTGGCGCGGGACGTCTGCGCGAAATATGGGCTGGAGTGCTCCGTCTTGGAACGGGAGGAGATGAAAAACCTGGGTATGGGGGCACTCCTGGGCGTCGCTCAGGGCAGCAAGCAGCCTCCGAAATTTATCATTATAAGCTATCACGGAGACGAATCCTCGAAAAAAACGCTGGGGCTGGTGGGCAAGGGGCTGACCTTCGACTCGGGCGGCATTTCCATCAAGCCCTCCGAGGGTATGGACGAGATGAAGGGCGATATGGCCGGCGGCGCTGCGGTCATCGCTGCCATGAGAGCAATTGCTGAGTTTAAGGCCAAAATCAACGTTACCGGCCTGATTCCGGCGACGGAGAACCTGCCGGGAGGCGCTGCGCTGAAACCCGGGGACGTCTTGAAGGCAATGAATGGCAAAACGATAGAGGTGGTGAATACCGATGCGGAGGGCAGGCTGATACTTGCTGACGCCCTGTGCTATGCCAGGAAGCTGGGGCTTTCCCCCCTGGTGGATGTGGCAACCCTGACCGGAGCGTGCCACGTGGCATTGGGCGATGTCTGTACCGGTGCTTTTGGCAATAACCAGGAGACAATTAACAAGGTGATCAAGGCGGGCGAGGAATCGGGCGAGAAGATCTGGCAGCTTCCTATGTTCGATGAGTATAAGGAGCAGAATAAGAGCGATGTGGCTGATATCAAGAACTCGGGTGGCAGGTGGGGTGGGGCTATCACCGCTGCCCAGTTCCTGGCTGAGTTCAGCCAGGATACTCCCTGGACGCATCTGGATATCGCCGGCACTTCGTTCTCCGGTAAGGAACGGGCTTACACATTGAAGGGTGCCACCGGTGTTGCGGTAAGGACTCTGGTCAATTTCGCCCTGGCAATTGCCGAGGAGTCGAAGAAATAGCGCGGAAGCATTGAGCTGCCCCTATGAGCCCTTCGACAAGCTCAGGGTGAACGGAACATATTTGCCAAAGGAGGTGTATCATGAAGATAAGATGGCTTGGTCATTCGGCCTTCTTGATAACTGCCGACGATGGCACCAGGATTATTACCGACCCTTACGGGAAATTCCCGGACCTTAACTATGCGCCGGTTGAGGGTCCAGCCGAAATACTGGTTGTCACCCATAAGCATGGAGACCACTTTGGCGCTAAGGTCAAGGGAAACCCCAGGATGGTGAGCGGCGGGGGCATGAAAAAGGAGAAGGGTATCGAATTCAATGGTGTCGAAGTCTACCATGATACCTCCAAGGGAAGCCAGCGAGGGCCGAACACGGTGTTCTGTTTCACAGTGAACGGCGTGAGACTCTGCCATCTGGGAGACCTGGGACATCTGCTCTCGGGGACTGAGGTCGCCGAGATAGGGCAGGTTGATGTTCTGATGATACCGGTGGGGGGCTTCTATACTATAGATGCCGCCACCGCCGGCAAAATTTGCAATCAGATCAAGCCTAAAGTGGTAATCCCCATGCACTATAGTAACGACAAGTGCTCTTTCCCTATCTCCGGGGTGGACGATTTTCTCAAAGGCAAAGCCAATGTAAAGAGACTCAATACCAGTGACCTGGAGCTAAAGGCAGGACAACTCCCTCAGACAACTGAGATCGTGGTACTGAAACACGCTCTGTAAATGCCTCTGCACTTTCGTTCACTACCGCACAGAATCAAATTGACATTGGAGAGCGGGATACAGTATAATGAATAGTCTTTAAGTAGAGTAGGAAGATAATGCCGAAACGAACTTATCAGCCGAAGAAGTTGCGCAGAAAACGCAAACATGGTTTTCTTTCACGTATGGCTACTCGCGGCGGGCGGATAGTCTTGGGTCGGAGACGGCTCAGGGGTCGCCATAAGCTTACGGTATAGGCTAGCTGCTGTGGCGGGATGGGTGAAAAGGAAAGGCTCAGAAAGAACTCTCAGTTTGCCGCCGTTTATGAGCATGGGAAGACGTGGGCAAACGATTTTGTCGTGCTTAAAACGCTGCCCAATGGTCTTGAGTGGAACCGGTATGGTTTTGTCACTGGTAAGCGCTTAGGTAAGGCAGTGGTGCGTA
>JBBIRL010000026.1:2176-14487 GCA_037441825.1 Dehalococcoidia bacterium
CGGGTGAAAAGACTGTTGCGCGAGGTAGTAAGGGCAACGCCTGCTAAGACGGGATGGGATGTGGTGTTCATAGCCCGCAACCAGGCAGCGACAGCGAACTATCACGAATTAGGAGCATCGGTGGCAGGGTTGCTGCGCCGGGCAAGAATTTTGGCAGATAAGGATAGAAGCGAGGGAACGACAGAGGCAGAATCGTGAAGAAAATCGCTTTATTGCTAATACGTTTCTATCAGGTAGCTGTCTCTCCCGGAAGGATCAGCACCTGTCGTTATGTGCCCTCTTGTTCCCAATACGGCTACGAGGCAATCGAAAGATATGGGATTGCCAAGGGCGGTTGGCTTACGGCGAAGCGCTTTTGTCGCTGTCATCCTCTGGCCAAGGGTGGTGTAGACCCTGTGCCTTGACCTCGTTTCGGCCTATCTGTTGACGGTTTTCCTTGATGTTTAACACCAGAAGAATTAGTCTGACAAAAGTCCTCATCATAGCTGTCCTTCTTGCGGCTTTAGTCCTCTCCGGCTGTGCCGGTGCCCGGGGCTGGCCTGGAGCTCAAAGTGCAGGGGGTACTCTGTATGTTGGCACCATGGATGGCAGAGTCCTCGCCTTGAATCCAGATAGCGGCAGTCGGAGGTGGGACTGGCAGCCAACAGCGGGGCAAGGGGGGCAGTCAGTCAGCTCCTTTAGCTGTGCGGGAAGCACGCTTAAGGGGGGGTTATTCTATGGTGCTCCTGCTGTTGCCAATGGCCTGGTCTACGTAGCGTTCCATACCGGGAAGGTCTATGCCATAGATGCTGCCAGCGGGGGGCAGAAATGGGACTATGACCTCCGCAGCACTGTTTCTGGCGGGGTAGCCGTTGGTAACGACACTGTATTTGTGGGCTCATCCGACGGCAAGCTTACCGCGCTTGACGCCGGTAATGGGTCTTTTAAATGGGAGTTCCCCACCGAGAACGAGGTGTGGGCTACACCTGTAGTTGTCAACGGAGTCGTTTATTTTGGCTCTCTCGATCACAGCTTCTATGCCCTGAGCGCCGCTGATGGGACAAAGAAATGGGCGTTTAAGACTGGTGGGGGCATAGCATCTACCCCTCTGGTTGTCGCTGGAGTGGTTTATGTCGGCTCATTCGACAATAAATTCTACGCTCTGGATGCTAATACCGGCACGCAGAAATGGGTCTTTGACGGTGCAGGAAACTGGTTCTGGTCTCAGGCTGTTTATGGCAATGGCACCATTTACGCCGGTTGCCTCGACCATAACGTTTATGCTCTGGATGCCGGGAACGGTACGCTGGCATGGCCCAAACCATTCAAGGCTAGCGATCAGGTGAAATCATCTCCAGTCATCGCCGGCGGGGTGCTGGTAGTGGCATCCGAAGATGGCAAGATTTACGGCCTTGACTTGAAAACCGGTGACAAGAAGTGGGAATTTGCTAACATTACCACTAAAGTCCTTGCTCCTCTCTGTGTTGCGGGAGGCACCGTTTACATAAACAGCCAGGACAACAAACTTTATGCCCTGGATGGTGAAACAGGTCATCAGGTCTGGAATGTACCATTAGGCAAGTGAGATAGAGTAGACGATGGCTGAAGCTAAGCCCGCAATAAATTTTAATCCACGCAGGTTAGTTATCTTCCTGCTTATAGCAGTGCTTCTTTTCCTCCTCGTCACCGGTGTCATTTCCATAACCGGCATCTGGAACACGATTCTCTTGAACCCGATGGTTAATTTCTTGATCTTAATGTCGAAGTATCTTTTCGGCAGCTTCGGGATCGCTATTATAATCTTGACCATTATCATCCGGCTGATCATGTTTCCCCTCACCATGAGGCAGTTACAATCCAGCAAGGCGATGCAGGCAATGCAGCCCAAGATGAAGGAGCTGCAAAAGAAATATGCCAAGGATAAGCAACAGCTTGCTGCAGAGACGACGAAGCTCTACAAGGAAACCGGCGTCAATCCCCTTGGCTGCGCCTTCCCCATGCTGATCCAATTCCCCATCTGGATTGCCCTGTATCAGTCTGTTATACAGGCTTTAGCTTATACTCCTGAAAACCTTCTTGGGTTATCCAAGCAACTGTATTCCTCGTCGGTGATTCGGAGCGCGTTGCCCCTGAACCATCATTTCTTGTGGCTCGATCTTACCAGCGGGGATATCGTCATGGCTATCCTGACAGCGGTGAGCATGTGGTTGCTCCAGAAGATGTCCACCCAGCCCTCGGCAGACCCTCAGCAGCAGTCTATGAACCGCATGATGCTTTGGATAATGCCTTTGATGTTTGGCTTCTTTGCTTTATCACTCCCCAGCGGACTCGCTGTTTACTGGGTAGTCTCCAATATCATCAGCATGGTAATGCAATATCGTGTAACCGGCTGGGGCACTTTGACGATGCCTTCTCTGCCATCATTTCTGAAGAGAGGCGCTCCTCAACCGGTTGATAACCCTGCGGCTAAGACTGAGGGAATAGTCAGTACAGGCAAGAATGATGAGAAGAGTACAGCCCTGCAACAAAAGGGTGCCGAGGTAGAAGGCGCGGGTTCTGACAAGAATGAGGCTGTTCGATCTGATATAATCTCTCGACGAAGGAAGGTTCGCCATGGAAAGCGTAGAAGTAAGCGCAAAAACTGAGGAAGAGGCTGTTGCGATCGCTCTGGCTGAACTGGGTTTGAGTCGTTCTGAGGTAGAGGTTGTCGTAGTCAAAAAGGGGAAAGCCGGCATCTTTGGCTTCGGCTCGGAGGAGGTCAGGGTTAAGGTAACGCCGCTGGGACAAAAACCTGAGGAGGGCGAGGATGTTGCGGGTATGGCTAAGGCTGTTTTGCAGGACATCCTCTCTCAAATGAAGGTATCTGCAAATGTTGTGCTGGACAAAAGTGGTGCTGGTGAAGCAGGGAATATCCCGCTCGATATAAAGGGAGAGGATTTAGGTATCCTTATCGGGAGGCGTGGCGAGACACTTTCCGCATTGCAATATCTGGTTAATCTTATTATCAGCAGGCGGCTCAAAAGCCGCGTGGGGGTAGTTGTCGATGTTGAGGGGTATAGGCAGCGGCGCTATGAGTCGTTGCGTTTGTTAGCCCGGCGCTTAGCGGAGCAGGTGAAATCCACCGGCAGGTCGGTAACCCTGGAGCCGATGCCTCCCAATGAGCGCAGGATTATCCACCTGGAGTTGAAAGATAACCCTGATGTAGCTACTCAAAGCATAGGCCAGGGCGAAGAACGTAAGATAGCAATTCTGTCGAAGGGTAACAGCAAGGACAAGCAGGATTAAAATAAGAATTGCGAAACTTATAGACCAAGCAGGAGGTAGTAATGAAGTTTAAAAACATCATTTTCGAGAAGAAGGATGGGGTTGCGAAGATAACCCTGAATCGCCCGGATGTCATGAATGCTCTGGACGCCCAGACGCTCGAAGAGATGTATGCAGCATGTGAAGATATCGAGAATGACGTCTCGGTGAGAGTTGCGGTGGTCACAGCTACCGGCAGGGCATTCTGCACTGGCGCTGACCTCACGGGTGTAGCTAGTATCCCTCCCGACAAACCGCGTGACTATTTTCTTAGACTCTGGAACAAGACGTTCAGCGCTATCGAGAATTTGAGCGTACCGGTGATAGCTGTGGTAAATGGCATTGCACTGGCCGGTGGCCTGGAGCTAGTCATGGTTTGTGACCTCGCTATCGCTGGCGATAATGTTAAGCTCTCCGATCAGCATGCCAACCGAGGTCTGGTGCCCGGCGGCGGTGCCAGCCAGAGACTGCCTCGCCTCATCGGCATCAGGAAGGCCAAGGAGCTTCTCTATACAGGTGACCGCATCACAGCGGCTGAGGCAGAACGGATTGGGCTCATCAATAAGGCTGTTCCGGCTGATAAGCTTCAGGAAGCGACCAACGAGTTGGTGATTAAGCTTTTGACCAAGAGTCCCATGGCTATGAAAGCTGTTAAGAAGCTGGTCAATCGTGGCATGGAGGCCAGTTTGGATTCAGGCTTGGAGTTGGAGATGCTCGCTATGACTGCCCACGGTACGACCGAAGACTTTGCCGAGGGCATAAAGTCGTTCCTGGAAGGTCGGCAGCCCCAATTCCCGGGCAGATAGGGGGCAGACTTTAGACGTTGACAACCCCACTGCACTGTGATAATTTTCAATAGAAAAAGGCGATGACGGAGACGAGTAGGCGGGGTAATCACACAGCGAGTCTGGTATGGTGAGAGCAGATCTGACTAACCCGCACGAAAATCACTCCTGAGCCGTCAACCGAAATCCTTCTTACAGGGGAGGAGAGTAGACTTGGCCGGTTTCGTCAGCCGTTATCTTAGACGGGGTCCTTCCTGGGAAGGAAGGATGCCTTAAAGAGAGCCCCGATGTGTCGGGGAAGTAGGGTGGTACCGCGGGATTTAAGTCCCGTCCCTTCAAGGGACGGGACTCTTTGTTTTGGCAGGAGGATTTTATGTTCCAGCCGGTATCCAGCAGGATGAATTTCCCTGAGCTTGAGCAAAGGATAATCGGGTTCTGGCAGGAGAAGCGAGTATTTGAGCGAAGCGTAGAGCAGCGCCTGGGCGGCCCCTCGTATGTCCTCTATGATGGTCCGCCAACGGCGAATGCCAGCCCGGGAATTCACCATGTGCTGGCGAGGGTGTTTAAGGATGTATTCCCCCGCTACAAGACAATGAAGGGCTATTATGCCCCTCGCAGAGCAGGCTGGGATACTCACGGATTGCCTGTGGAGCTTGCGGTAGAGAACGAGCTGGGGTTGAAGAGCAAACGCGAGATCGAGGATTATGGCATTGCCGAGTTCAACAAACGCTGCCGTCAGAATGTGCTTAGATATGTCAAGGAGTGGGAGACGCTTACAGACCGCATTGGCTTCTGGATAGACATGAAGCATCCTTATATTACTTTTGAGAATGGCTATATCGAGACCTGCTGGTGGATAATAAATGAGCTTTGGGATAAAGGGCTTATCTATCAGAGCTACAGGGTTACTCCTCATTGCCCCCGCTGTGGCACCTCGCTGTCCTCTCACGAGGTCGCTCTGGGCTACGATGAAGCAGATGACCCCTCGATTTACATAAAATTTGAGGTTGTGCCCGGTTCGGTTGAAGCTACCTCTCTTAAATCATTTTTCGACAGATTCCTGGCGAAGCCTGCCTACTTGCTGGCCTGGACAACAACCCCTTGGACTCTCCCGGGGAATACAGCTTTGGCTGTAGCGCCAGATGCTGAGTATTCGGTGATGGAGGGGCCTAGTGACTACCTTATCATGGCTTCTGCTCTTGTAGAGAGGGTGGGACTTGAGGGTTACCATGAGGTGGGTAGAGTAAAAGGGAAAGATATATCAGGTGTACAAAAGGGCTTGAAATACAGACCGCTTTTTAACCCTCATGAGTTTGGGGTAGAGCGAAAGCGTTTTCAGGATGACTCTTTGGCGGTGCAAGAGCCAGACAAGAGCCTTACATACTCTGTTATCAGCGAGGAGTTTGTTTCTATGGAGGAAGGCACAGGTATTGTGCATACCGCGCCTTCTTTTGGTGAGGTTGACTTCCAGGCTGGACATGATAACGGTCTCAATTTTGTGCGGGATTATGTCGATTTGCAGGGCGTGATTCAGGGCACCTACCCCTTTGCAGGGAAGTTCGTTAAAGATGCTGACCCGCTCATCCTGGAAGACCTGAAGTCGAGAGGACTTCTCTACCGCAGTGAACGCATTCGGCATACCTACCCGTTCTGCTGGCGCTGCAACACACCGCTGCTTTATTATGCCAAGCCTTCATGGTATATCAAGACCACAGCGATGAAGGAGAGGCTTATCTCAGGCAACGCTGAGATCAACTGGTATCCGGAGTACATCAAATACGGGCGGTTCGGTGACTGGCTGAACAATAATGTGGACTGGGCATTCTCCCGGGAACGCTACTGGGGTACACCGCTGCCTATCTGGCGCTGTCAGGGCTGTGGCAATCAGGAGTGTATCGGCAGCATTAAGGGGTTGAAGGATAAGCTGGGCATAAAAGGGGTAGAGGGGCTCTCAGATTTGCACCGTCCTTACATAGATGAGGTTGTGTACAATTGCCCTAAGTGTAACGCAGGGATGCGCCGTGTCCCGGAGGTCATTGACTGCTGGTTTGATTCAGGGGCTATGCCCTTTGCTCAGTGGCACTATCCTTTTGAGAGCAAGCATCTCTTTAAAGCCAGCTTCCCTGCCGACTATATCTGCGAGGCAGTGGACCAGACGAGGGGCTGGTTCTACAGCCTTCATGCAATCTCTATCCTTCTCACCGAGCAACCCTGCTTTAAGAACGTGATATGCCTGGGACATATTCTCGATAGCGCCGGAGAGAAGATGAGCAAGTCGAAAGGAAATGTGGTCAAACCGGAGGATGTGCTGGCTAAAAGTGGGGCAGATGCCCTGCGCTGGTATATGTATACCGCTTCCCCCCCGGGCAACGTGCGTCGCTTCTCAAAGGAGCTGGTAGAGGAAGTAGTGCGCAAGTTCTTGCTCACGCTGTGGAATACATATTCATTTTTCGTGACCTATGCCAATATCGATAAGTTCGACCCACGCACTGCTGCTAATGTAGAGCATCGCCCTGAGCTTGACCGCTGGATACTCTCCGAGCTCAACCAGCTTACCGACGTGGTAACTCGTTCTCTCGATGAATACGATGCAACTGCGGCAGGGCGCAAGATCGAGGAGTTTGTAGACAACCTCTCCAACTGGTACGTAAGAAGGAGCCGGAGAAGGTTCTGGAAGAGTGAAAACGATACCGACAAACAATCGGCTTATACTGCTCTTTATCAGTGTTTGATCACCTTAGCCAAGCTCATTGCTCCGCTTACTCCTTTTATTGCTGAGGAGCTTTATCAAAACCTGGTGAGGCCGTTCGATAAAGATGCGCCGGAAAGCATTCATCTCACCGATTATCCGCAGGCAGATTTGAGCCGGGTGAATGAAAAGTTGACCGCTGATACTCGCTTAGCGATGACAGTGTCGAGTCTGGGGCGCGCTGAGCGCGCAAAGGCGGGAGTAAAGGTGCGGCAGCCATTGGAGAAGGCTCAGGTCACAGCGAGGAATGAGATTGAAAAGGAAAGCCTCGAGCGTGTTAAGTCCCAAATAATGGAAGAGATTAACGTCAAGAACATAATTATCAACGTGCCTACTGCGGTTGCAGAAGCTGCCGGCCTCCAAGTACTTGTTGATACCGATATCAGCCAGGAGCTTGCCGATGAGGGTCTGGCGCGTGAGCTGGTGCACCGGCTTCAAACCTTACGCAAGCAGGCTGGCTTCGAAATAGCCGACTATATCGAGACCTATTACGAAGGCGGGCCTTCGGTGCAGCGCGTGATGGAAAAATTTGAAAAATATATTAAGCAGGAAACACTATCAAGGAAGCTGGCTGAGGGGGAGCCTCCCGAAGGCGCCTTTAGCAAGAGCCAGGTTATCGATGGCAATAAGGTGAATCTGGCGGTGAAAAGGTTGAAATAGCCTTATTAGACTTTCATTCGGACAACACGGCGCTGTCTCGCAGCAAGCTCTTTTACTTAAAATCAGTAATGGATTCAGAATTGATACCTGCAGCTTCAGTTTTTCTTCTTAGTTGCTGTCTTGGAGCCGAACAGAAACTTTGATACCGGTGGCTCTCTGTCGCTATTTTTCGCACTTTCTATCTCAACGTGTGCTTCTTGCAATAATGATGATTTCATTCTCGGGTATATTGAGATAAGCTTGGCACAAAAGAGCAGAATCATTGCCGATAGGTATGACCAGGTCATCAAAGCGACGATTGTGCCTATGGAGCCGTAGACAAGGTTATACGTGGCGAACTTGCCTACGAACCAGACGAAAACGTTTTTAACTATCTCAAAAAGCACTGCTGCCATCAGTGCCCCGACCCATACATGCTTCCAGGGAACCCTGGTGTTGGGGATGAATTCATAAAGGAGAAGAAATCCTACGAACGCAATGGCAATACTGGCCAGGATCACCATAGATTCCCAGAACAGCCCGCCTTCCGCGAAACGTCCCCCGAGTACATTTGTCCTCTGAAGAAAGTTGAAGGTTGCGGTCATACCTACATATACGATCAGGAAGACGCCGAGCCCCAGCATCATGATGAACTCTATCAACCGCTCACGCAGAAATGGGCGGGGTTGCTTAATACCCCAGGCGGTGTTCAGGGATTTCCTGGTGGCGTTAAATAGACCGGTACCGGCCCAGATAAGTCCTACAATGCCTATCGCACTTGCCGCTCCCCAGCCTGGGGCTACGTCACGAATAGTTGTAGATACAAAATCTCCTGATACTGGCAACACGTCTGTAATGGCCTGAGTGACCTTGGCCTGAACGTCGGGTGACCTTGAAACGTAGCTCAGTATGGATATAGCTGCTAGGGCGAGCGGGAACAGCGAAAGCAACAGGTAGTATGAGATTGCAGCGGCCAGATGTGTGCAGTTGTCAGCGAGGAACTCTTGAATAGCCTGCTTCATCATAAGCAGTAGAAAGGTTATTCGCTTTATTATCATTGCTCGGTTGTCCTCGGCAGTCTCCGAATCTTTAAGCTACACTATCATGGTGCACCATTACGGATGAAGTGTCAACTGCTTACTGCTTCAGGATAGATTAGGCTCGTCCCAGCTTGGAGGAATATTACAGGGAATCAATCTGCTTCTTCGTTGCCGTTTTCATCCCCGATACCCTCGCCTCCCTCGAGTATCTCGCTAGGCTTATCTTGTTCGCGGCGCACGATTGTGCCCTCTTCTTCGAGGAGGTCCATGATCCGTGCTGCCCTGGGATAGCCTATATGCAGGCGTCGCTGAAGGAGAGAAGTGGAAAGATGAGAATACTCTCTGGCAAGTCTTCTCCCCGTTGCTAACAAAGGATCCTCATCTTTCAGTTCCTCAGTCGGTAAGGAGGCAAAGGCCTGGGCTACAGTGTCCTCTACCGGTGTGGGGGTCTGTGTTCTTTGCTGCTTCCAGAAGCTTGCCACTCTATCTATCTCCTGGTCGGAGACGAAACATCCCCGTAAGCGCTTGGGTTTGGGGGCATCCGGAGGCAGATAGAGCATATCGCCGCCTCCTAAAAGGCTCTCAGCGCCTACGGTATCGAGAATGGTGCGTGAGTCCACGCCAGAGGCCACAGCGAAGCTTATCCGGCTGGGGAAATTGGCTTTGATCAGCCCGGTAACCACGTCCACCGAAGGACGCTGAGTAGCGACGATGAGATGTATGCCTGTAGCCCGTGACATTTGAGCCAGGCGGCAGATCGCAGGCTCGACTACCTCGGCCGCACTCATCATAAGGTGCGCCAATTCATCAATGATGACTATCAGATAGGGCATAGGCTCGGTGGCAAGAGGGCTGCGGTTATAGCCTTCTATGTTGCGCACTCCTACTGCTGAAAACTTGCTATACCGGTTATCCATTTCCCGCAGGATGCGGCGCAGGGCCTCGATCGCTTTGTCGGATTCAATTACTACCGGCGATATGAGGTGGGGCACCCCCTCGAAGCTTACGAGCTCTACTCGTTTGGGGTCTATCAGGAGCAGGCGCAGGTCTCGTGTTGTATTCTGCATCAGCAAGCAGGTGATGGTAGAGTTGATGAATACTGTTTTACCGCTTCCGGTGGCACCGGCGATGAGCAAGTGGGGCATCTTACACAGGTCGGCCGATACGGGCTCCCCGGCGCTCCCTTTGCCCAGTGCTATGGCAAGCTTTGTTTTTGTCTTGAGCTTCTGGAAGGCTATGCCCTCAATTACTCCCCTGAGACGGACGATGGAAGTGGTGGTGTTGGGGACTTCGACTCCTACCAGCGATTTCCCGGGGACTGGAGCTTCGATTCTGATGTTGGGGGTGGCTAAAGCGAGAGCGAGGTTATTGGTGAGAGCAGTAATGCGTTCTACTTTTACCCTCGTCTTGGATATCTCCTCCAGCCTCTCTACGGGATTACCATCTCTGTCCAGTTTGGCCTTGCCTTCACGGTCTCGCTCTACCACTCGCTTATACTTGCGATCCCATCCTGGCTCGATGCCAAATTGCGTAACGGAGGGACCTGGATTTATTTGTACCACCTTTGCCTCGACCCCATAGCTTCTCAATGCCTCCTCTATGAGCTTCGCCTTCTGGTCGTTGCCCACTTCAGTGAATTCGGTATCGGTCGCCTTATCGAGGAGCTCGATAGGCGGCAACTGCTGCTTTACGTTAGCGATGTGTTGAGGGCCTGCCTCTTTAGGCTCGGCTGTCGGTTTTTTCTTTTTAGCCCCAGCGATCGGCAGTGGTAATTGCTCCCCCTCGCCTGTTGCTTCAGGCGCGGCTTTATCTTCGGCAGCTTCAGTCTCCGGGGACAAAGCCACAACTTCGCTGGCCTCTTCCCCTCCTATCTCCGGTTCGACTACCTGCCTGCGGCGCAACCTTCTTCTCAGTATGATAATTGGTGCTGCCAGCAGCCGGCTGAGATGATACCTTTGGTTTAGCTTGGCTAATACCCGTCTTAATCGGGGAAGAAACCAGCGGATGCCAGTGAGGGTTGTCAAACCTGCTCTCTTTATTACTCGGGACAAGAGCTGAAGAAATCTAAGGCTGGGGCGGGGAATGACCAGCCCTATGCCGATCAGTAACAGAATGATAAGCCGCGCTGCCGGTGGAGCGCCAACGCCCTGGTTGCCGATGAAGCCTCTCCCTGCATTTCCCCCCAGGCTTACCTGGGAAAAGTGCACTTTGGCGATGGAAAAATCCGGGAGGAATAGAGCGAATATTCCCCAGACAGCAAGGGTGAATATGATAGCGCCCAGCCAGAGGTTCCACCACTTGAACGGGCTGCTCAATCCCTGTCGCCATACTATATAGGCGATAACTACAACCCACAAGGTTCCTAGAAAGAGGCCGAAACCTAGTGCCTCGAAAATAGCGTGGCCCAGGAAGAATATTATCGCTGCTATCGCTGTCACTGCAACGACAATCCACAGCATCCCTTTTGGCGTGGGCAGAAGATTGAGGGAAGCTTGGGGTTTAGTAGCTTGTTTTCTGGAACGCGATTTTGCCATTTTTACGCCTTCTACCTAAAACATGGGTAGCTGTTGAGGCTTATCCTCTTTTTTTACTTCCTCAACTGGCTCTACTTTAGCCAGCAGGGGAGGGATCTTGAGCATATCTGCCTCGATGGTCTGGCGCAGGCTCTGCTGGTGCAGGGCGGCGGCAGGGTGATACATGGCGAAGTAGATGATATTATCTTGCTTACGTGCCTTGCCATGAATTTTGCTGATGGGCTCTCCAGGGAAGAATTTTGCCAGTGAGTAGCGACCCAGGGTGACTATCATCTTGGGGGAGAGCAGTTCAAGCTGTTGGTCTAGCCACTTCTGGCAGTTCTTGATCTCTAGGGGAAGAGGGTCACGGTTATTCGGCGGGCGGCATTTGATTACGTTGCAGATATGGACATCGTTGCGCTTCAGCCCGATAGAGTTGAGCAGTTGCTCTAGAAACTGTCCTGCCTGTCCTACGAAAGGACGCCCCTGCTGGTCTTCATGGTAGCCCGGGGCCTCTCCGATGAACACTATCTGGGGCTTCTCCGGTCCTTCCCCGGGAACTGTCTGGGTACGGGTCCTAGCCAGTTCTTCACAATCCGTACACGCAGCTATCTTTCGATACAGCTCAGTTAGTGCTGACACCTTGACCTCCTCGATTGAATAGCAACATCCTGCACCCGATGACCAGCAGGAAGATGGCAAAAGTCCTAGTCAACCATTCTGCAGTGACCTGGCCTGCTGCCCATGCTCCCAGATATGAGAAGGCGACTGCGCTGGGTGCTATCAACAGCACTGTGCTCAATTTTACGTTCCCCTGCCTGTAGTGAATAAAGGCAGCAACCAAAGCTGTGAACATCATTGCGCCGAGCGCGACTCCCTGCGCAGTATGCTGTTCCACTCCTAATATCAGGACCATAGCCGGAATGGAGATTGGGCCACCGCCGACGCCGAGCATTCCGCTGATAATTCCTGCAATCAAACCGGCGGCAAGGCCAATTGCTATATCCATGTAATCTCAGCCTACCTCAGCAACATCAGTGTGGCGATGGCTATAGTATATACTCCGAAAAGCTGTCGCAGCCTGTGAGCAGGCACTTTCATCATCAACTTCGCTCCTATGATAGCGCCCACAACGCTGCCCGAACCTATGGTCGCCACCAGTGTCCAATCAATGTGGCCGCGCAGGGCATATACTATGGCGCTCATTATAGAGATAGGAATGATAATGGCAAGTGAGGTGCCATGCGCCTTATGCTGCGTGAGACCCAGGAGCCCGATCATTATGGGTACCAGCAGTATGCTG
>JBBIRL010000027.1:0-14278 GCA_037441825.1 Dehalococcoidia bacterium
AAGCTTTTGTTGTTCGGTTAAAAAGTACTCCAAGGTAGCTCTCCTTAAGGTGGTTTTTCGTAGTTGCTTGATTTATCAGGCGAAGAAGCCCAATAAATTGGGCAACTACGTTTTCAAACATTCTCTTTAGAGATAATAGACTACATTTTAACGAATTTTTGGAAGTTGGCAACTTTTACGGGGGTGGAATACTATGTAGGGGCACGGCATGCCGTGCTCTTATGGAGATGAGGGCCTTCTTTTGCGAATAGTATCTTAGCCTTTATATAGGCCCTTCACAATGTCCTGGCCTTGCTTTACCATGCGGTCGATAATCTGCTTGACGGACGGCACATCGTTAATCAGGCCTGCCACTGGCCCGCAGGCAACGACACCTGCATCTACCTCGCCTTCAAAGAGCACCTTTTGCAGAGCTTCGCCGCCGATATAGGTGAGCAGCTCAAAAATATCAGCGCCTCTCTTTTCCATCTCCAGCACCTTCTCTGCTGCCTCGTTCCTGCGCACCCGGTAAGCCCTGTTCATGGAGCGCTCTACGTGGACAGTGTCGGTTGCCTTAGTTTGAATTAACCAGTTCTTAAATTTGTCGCAGGCCGGGCACTCCTGGGATGCCATGAACCGGGTGCCCATCTGGACACCGCTTGCGCCCAGGGCCAGAGCGGCTACGAAGCCACGCCCATCCCCCACGCCGCCCGCAGCTATCACAGGTATCTTCAGCGAGTCCACCGCCAGAGGTATCATGATGGAAAGGGGCAGGTCGTCGAGGCCGGTGTGACCTGCGGCATCATAACCTACCAGAGTGACGGCATCGACACCGATTCGCTCCGCAGTCTGGGCGTGCCTGACAGCAGCACACTTGTGCAGCACTGTCACGCCTTTCTTCTTGAGCCTCTCTACAAATTGCTCGGGGTTGAGCGCAGCGGTCTCAATAACCCTGACGCCCTCTTCGATGACCACATCCATGTCCTGCTCTATCTTTCGGGGGTCTCGGTGGATAAGTGCGATATTTACTCCGAAAGGCTTCTTCGTAAGGCTGCGGCAGAGCCGGATTTCATTCTGCAACTCCTCTCGCGAAAAGGTAACCGCAGAGATAAGCCCGAATCCTCCGGCATTGGAGACGGCTGCTGCCAGCCTGCCTCCGCTCAGATAAGCCATTGCCCCGCCGATGATAGGATACTTCACACCCAATAGCTCAGTTAGCCTGGTCTTGAACATAACAGATTTCTCTTTCCGTAAATATTTGTAATTAGCTTAAGAGTACCATTTGAATGGTAAATAAGTCAATCAACGTGTAGGGGCACGGCATGCCGTGCCCCTACGATAAAGGCAGATTGAAACTGCTCTCCCTTTCCTATATAATCTTGCCTATGACTAAATCTCAGACCGCATTGAGAACGCATTATTGCGGTGAATTACGCAAGGAACACGTTGGCCAGACAGTGACCATCGCCGGCTGGGTCAACCGGCGGCGCGACCACGGCAAACTCATTTTCATTGACCTGCGCGACCGGGAAGGTATCGCCCAGGTAGTGTTCAACCCCGAGGTGTCGGCCAAGGCGCACTCGATTGCCTCTGACTTGCGCAGCGAGTATGTAATTAGAGCGCAAGGCAAGGTCTCCTTGCGTCCCAAGGGCACGGATAACCCCAAACTGGCAACAGGCGAGATCGAGCTTATCGTTGAGCAGGCCGAGTTACTCAACAAGGCGAAGACGCCTCCATTTTACATAAATGAAGAAGTTGAAGTGGATGAGGCGCTCCGACTCAAATACCGCTACCTTGACCTCAGGCGTGAACGGATGCAGCGCAACCTTATCCTGCGTCACAAAGTGGTCAAGTTTATGCGCGACTTCCTCGATGCTAAAGGGTTCCTCGAGATAGAGACCCCTATCATGATCAAGAGCACGCCCGAGGGGGCGCGGGATTACCTGGTGCCCAGCCGAATATACCCCGGCAAGTTCTACGCCCTTCCCCAATCACCACAGCAACTGAAGCAGTTGCTCATGGTGGCAGGATACGATAAGTATTTCCAGATAGCCCGCTGCTTCCGTGACGAGGACTTGAGG
Organism: Dehalococcoidia bacterium; assembly: GCA_037441825.1. Taxonomy (GTDB): domain Bacteria; phylum Chloroflexota; class Dehalococcoidia; order SZUA-161; family SZUA-161; genus JACWAE01. The sequence goes on from JBBIRL010000027.1 coordinate 2,061, forward strand.
GCTGACCGCCAGCCTGAGTTTACCCAGCTTGACCTCGAGATGAGCTTTATCGATGAAGAGGATGTCTTGAATTTGATGGAAGAGCTTTTCACCTCGCTGGTGGAGACGGTGACGCCTCAATTCAGGTTGATTAAGCCCTTCCCTCGCCTCTCTTGGGCTGAGGTCATGGAGAAATACGGCAGCGACAAGCCTGACTTGAGGTTTGGCCTGGGGATGGCTGACCTCTCGGACATTTTCGCTGACTCCGAGTTCGCAGTCTTCCGCACGGTGTTGAGCGATGGAGGCAAGATAAAAGGTTTTGCTGCCCCGGGCTGCGCCAATTACACTCGCAGCCAGCTTGGCGAGCTAACCGAATTCGTCCGCAGTCGCGGTGCCAAGGGACTCATCACCATGGCGTTGGATGGGAAGCCCGAGGAGAACGTTGCCGGCTTAACTACCGACAGGGTTCGCTCTATCGTTGCCAAGTTCCTGACCAAAGAGAAGATATCAGAGATCGCCAGGCGGCTGAAAGCTAATATGGGGGACCTTCTGCTCATCGTCGCCGATAAGCCTAAGGTGGTGGATTCCGTGCTGAGCACGCTGCGCTCTGAGATGTCGCAGCGCCTGAAGCTGGCAGACCCCACGCTTTTGGCCTTCGCTTTCATTCAGGATTTCCCTTTGTTTGACTGGAACGAGGAGGAGAAGCGCTGGGACTCGATGCACCATCCTTTCACCTCTCCTCATCCCGGGGATATACCTCTGCTCGATACCGACCCGGGGAGGGTGCGCGCCAGGCACTACGATTTCGTGTGCAACGGTTCCGAGGTCTCCAGCGGCTCGATCAGGATCCACAATCGAGAGATGCAGGAGAAGATATTCGGGATTTTAGGCTATAGCAAAGAGGAGACCGAGGCTAGATTTGGGCATCTGCTGGAGGCACTTGAGAGCGGTGCCCCGCCGCATGGCGGCATAGCTCCGGGGATCGACCGGCTGATGATGCTGCTCACCGGGGAGAGCAATATCAGGGAGGTTATCGCCTTCCCCAAGAATCAAAACGCTGTTGATCTCATGTTTGATTCCCCCTCACCTGTTTCCACGGCGCAGCTTCGAGAGTTGCACCTTAAGCTTCTAGATGAGTGTTGATGGGTTCGCCTAGAGAACGAGTTGTGCCCGCGTTCTTCACTGTGAGGCCTGCTCGTAGTATAATGGAGATAAGATGAAAGTATCGACAGAGAAAATCCAGGGTAGTCAGGTAGTCCTTACTATTGAGGCGGATAAGGAAGAGATGGACAGGTCTCTTGATAAGGCCTACCATCGCCTTGCGGCGAAAACAGCGGTCCCCGGCTTCCGCAAAGGTAAAGCCCCTCGTCCTATGCTGGAGAGGTATTTGGGCAGGGAAGCTCTGGTCGAAGAGGCTGCCAATCTCTTGATGGCAGAGTCCTATGATAAGGCTCTCGACGAGCACAAGGTGGAGGCTATAGCTCGGCCTAAAATTGAAGTCCTTCAAGTCGAGCCGCTGTCATTTAAGGCCACTGTCCCGGTGCGGCCCACCGTAGAGTTGGGCGACTATCATGAGATCAAGTTCATTCCCGAGGCGGTGATGGTTACCGATGAAGAGGTAACCGAGACCATGGAAAGGCTTCGGCAGATGCGGGCAACCTGGGAGCCTGTCGAACGAGAGGCGAAATGCGGGGATTTGCTGAATATCGATGCTGAGGGCACTGCCCAAGGCAAGGCCGCTATCAGTGAGAAAGGCGGGTGGTATCATTTATCGCCTGGACCCTCTTCGTCCCTACCTGGCTTTTCCGAGCAACTCGAGGGGGCGAAGAAAGGAGAGGAGAGAGCGTTCACCCTGAAATTGCCCCAGGAGTTCGGAGAACTCGCTGGTGAAGATTGCAGTTTCAAGGTGCGGGTCAACGAGATTAAGCAGAAGAACCTTCCCGACCTGGATGACGAATTCGCCAAGAGCCTCGGTCGTGGTATAGAAACCGTTGATGCTCTCAGAGAAAGGGTTTTCGCCGACATTAAGTCCGATAAGGAACGAATGGAGAGGAGAAGCCTGGAGGATAAGGCGATCGAGGCTCTGGTTGCTATTTCCCGTCTGGAATACCCGGATATTCTGGTGCAGAATGAGGTAGACGATCTCATTGAGGAACGCAAACAACATCTCGGTGAGCAGGATAGCCTGGAGAATTATCTTAAGAATGCGAAGAAGACCGAGGAGGAGTTCAGAAACGAGCTCAAGCCTACGGCGGAAGATATTATCAAACGCTCGCTCGTCCTGGAGAAGCTTGGCGAGGTGGAGAAGATCGAGGTCGGTGTCTCTGAGGTCGACGCTGAGGTAGAGCGTGTGATCCAGAGTGCTAATAATGATGAAAGGGTGCGACAGTTTTTCTCTTCGCAATCCGGCCGGGAGTCGCTAAGAAGGAATATATATATCAGGAAAACCGTTGACCGTTTGGCCGATATGGCTACCAAAGGGGAGGAATCTAAACCATCAATGGAAACGGAAGGGGGAAAAGAAAATGGAGAATCAACCGAGTAATATCATTCCTTGGGTGACTGAGAGCACCCCTCGTGGAGAGCGTTCCTCGGATATCTACTCGCTGCTGCTTAAGGAGCGCATCGTCTTTCTGGGCATGCCTATCAACGACCAGATAGCCAACCTGATAATCGCTCAATTTCTCTTTCTGGAGCGAGAAGACCCCGATAAAGACATCAGCCTCTATATACATAGTCCTGGCGGCGAGATAAATGCTGGACTGGCTATCTATGACAGTATGCAGCTTGTACGTTGCGATGTATCCACCATCTGCGTGGGACTGGCAGCCAGCATGGCCACGGTCTTACTCGCTGCGGGCACCAAGGGAAAGCGCTACGCTCTGCCTAATTCCACCATCCACATGCATCAGGCGATGGGCGGTGCCAGAGGTCCAGCGTCCGATATAGCTATCGCTGCCAAGGAGATACTGAGGGAGCAGGATGTGATTCGCTCCATCCTGGTCAAGCATACCGGCCAGTCTCTGGAAAAGATCTCTCGTGATACCGACCGCGATTACTTTATGAACGCTCAGGCTGCGATGGAGTATGGGATAATCGACGAGATACTTACTGGGGCCAAGGAGAAAGTAAAGCCGAAGTAGACTCCGACCGTCCGAGGCCTGCACTGTTCGGAAAATAGGCATTATCGCCTCAAACGTGCTTATCGAAGCGTTGGCGTAAGCATCCTCTAGGATACCTCATGCCATGAACTAGGCTTAATTACCGTCAAGCCAGCCTCGCTATTTGAAAGACTACGATGGCTAGAGAGAACGAGAGTATCAGTTGCAAGCCAATGGAAAAGGCCACCCAGCGCCAGCCTCCAGTTTCGTGGCGAATTGCTGACATGGTACCGACGCACGGTACGAAAAGAACCTGCGCCACCAGAAAGGCAATAGCTGCCGCAGGCGTCAGCATCCCCCTCAGGGCTTGACTTAGACCGGCCTTTTCTGTGCCTAATATGATGCCCATGGTCGCTATGGAATTCTCCTTGGCAACAAAGCTGGTCAATAAAGCTACCATAAGCTGCCAGTTTAGCCCCATCAGCCTGCCAACCGGCTCAAGCCCTTTACCGATATAGGCAAGGATGCTGCTAGTGATATTGCCTGAAGGGAAATAGGACAGGGCCCAAACGAAGATACACATCGCCATGATAACAGTTCCAGCGCGTTTGATGAACGATTTGGTGCGCTGCCATGACCCAATTCCAATCGTTTGTGGATTGGGCTTGTGGTAGAGGGGTAGTTCCATCATCAGGACCGCCTTTTCCCCTTTGAAGACGAAGCGATTCATCAACAGCCCTGCAATTATCAACACCAACAGGCTGAAGATAATGAGTCCTACTGTTACCGGTATAGCCCGCCCTCCGAAGATAGCTGCTGCGATCACCCCGATTACGGCCATCCTGGCAGTACAGGGGATAAGAGGCGCCAACAGCAGGGTCAAAAGACGAGCCCGCTTTGACTCGATGATGCGCGTCCCCAGCACTGCGGGAATGTTACACCCGAAGCCCAGAAACAGCGGCAGGCATGATTTGCCGTGTAATCCCAGCAAGTGCATGAACCTGTCAGTGACGAAGGCCACCCGCGCCGTATATCCTACATCTTCCAGAAAACCCCATGCCATAAAGAAAAGAACGAGTATTGGGATAAATGTAAGAACCAATCCGACTCCGCCCAGAAGGCCGTTGACAAGAAAGCTTCGTAGCCAGTCTGGCATGAACTGCGCGTGATAGGAAACCAAGTTCTGTGCTCTCTCAATCACACTGACCTGCAGAAGATTCTGTAAAGGGATGCCCAGTCCGTAGACTACCCCAAAGATAACGGCCATCACTCCGGCCAAAACACCCAAACCCCAGTACGGATGAGTCGCAACATGATCGAATCTCTCCGTAAGGGAAACTCGGCCTGCGCCCGGTTTTTCTTGAGCCGACGATAGCATCTTCTTAACCCAGTCGAATCGGAGCCCGGCCAGGGTTATTGCAGCGGACTCCTTGTCGCTGAGAAAGGAATCCAGTTGAGCCTGCCGCTCCGGTGGCAAGCGGTTACGCAGTAACTTATTGATCTGGCTATCACCCTCCAGTATCTTCATCGCTGCCCAGTGCCTGGGATAGGGGCTTGTGTCCTCATCTATCAGGAGACCCTCAATATGGGCAATGTCATTCGAAATCTCGCTACCCAACTCCACATGTCCTGCTGCCTGTGTATCCACCGTTTCCGTGCACTTCTGGGCGATGGCCTCCACCAGTTCCTTCACCCCCCGGTTCTTGCTGGCTACCATGGGGATAACCGTCATATTCAGCGCTGACTCTAGAGCCTTGACGTCGATATTTATGCCCTCCTGTTTGGCTACGTCCACCATGTTCAAGGCTACTATCAGACGGGGAGTCAGTTCCATGAGCTCACTGATGAGGTAGAGGTGGCGGTCCAGGCTGGCCGCATTGAGCAGGGCGACAACCACATCAGGCTTTTCCGTTACCAGATAGTCCCGCGCAATCTGCTCTTCTACTGAGTTGGCGGTGAGGCTGTATGTTCCCGGCAGGTCGACCAGTTGGATAGTCAGACCGTTATAGCGCACCGTTCCGGTCTTCTGTTCCACTGTCTTGCCCGGCCAGTTACCCACGTGTTGGGAGAGACCTGTCAGAAGATTGAAAACTGTGCTCTTGCCTACGTTGGGTTGTCCGGCCAGAGCTACAATGAACTTCTTATCCTGTTTCTCTAGCATTCCGAACCTACCCGGGTCACCATTATCTTGGAAGCCATTCCTCGACCAAGAGCCACTTCCACATCGTGCACCTTGGCCAAGACGGGGCCGCTACCAAAGTTCTCAACCATTTTCACTGTGCTCCCCGGAGTGAATCCCATCGAGAGGCACCGTCCCAACATCCCCCTGCCGCCGGTATAAGATTTGAGAACGCCAACTTCTCCAGTCCGGAGCATGCTCATAGGGATGTCCTCTTCAGCCGCTTTCTCACTCGGAGAGAGGGGAATCGCCATGAGATAGTCCGCAGTGGCTTTGTCAAGCCGCAATTCTTGCCCGTCCAGTTTTAGTTCCAGAGTTCCGTCATCGTCCTTCTTTTCAATATTCACGACTGAATTAGGCTTCAGTCCCAATTTCTCTATTTCCCTCAACAGCCGAGCTTCCTCCTTTACCACTGCAGAGATGCGCACCCTCTGCCCTACCTTAAACTCCGAAAGCGGCCTCACATCTTGCTCTTTGACATGTCCATTCTTATCTGGAATTGGGTGGCCGTGAGGGCAGGTATCCGCGTAACCCACAAGTGCGGCCAGGCTCTCCTCCATGTCTGGAGTAACGGCGTGTTCCAGGCGGCAGGCTGCGTCGTGAACCTTGTCCCATCGCAGACCAAGGATATCTGTAAGAAACCTTTCCCACAGACGATGCCGCCTGATTGTGGTCAAAGCTGCACGACTACCTTTAGCGGTGAGTGAGACCCCTTTGTTGTGTTGGTAGTTTATCAGCCCTTCAGATTCCAGCCTTTTTATCATATCAGTGACAGCTGGCAGAGAAACCCCCAAATCGGCCGCAAGAGATGACGTGGAAACAGGCATCTCGGTCTTCTGCCTCTTAGAGATAGCCTCCAGATACTCCTCCACCCGTTCGCTTCTCATTTGTTTCAGCCTCCAATAATGATTTAAGTCGGCTTGACTTAAGCTAGCTTAATTCTAGCACATTGTACAATTAAAGGAAAGGCCAACATCTATTAATTTCCGTATGAGTGTTGGTAACGGTAAGGAGAAAAAATAATGTATTAGTGCCATATACAAAAATTCATGGAAATTCGCATATAGAGATGTTGTTCTCAACTATCTGTGCCTGCCTATTGACAAAGTGATACTATTCATAGTAAAGTTAATAATATTAAGAACTAATACTGTTAACATGAATAGAAATACAAAACAAAGAGAAGCCATTCTCAGGATTTTGCGAAGCACGAGATCTCATCCCACGGCTGATTCGATATATGAAGAGGCCAAAAAAGAGATACCGCACATCAGCAAAGGTACGGTGTATCGTAATCTGAGAGTGTTGCAGGAAAATGGGCAAGTTGCAGAGCTAAATCTTGATGGCACTGTGAGTAGATTCGAGGCAAAGCGGCAAAATCATTACCATTTTAGATGCGAACGGTGTGGCCGAGTGATTGATGTTGATGAGCCGGTCGACAGCAAGCTGGATAGAAAGGTAGCCAGGAGAACCGGGCTCAAGATCTCATACCATCAACTCGAGTTCCGCGGGCTATGTCACGAATGCCAGCATGAGCAGATAGGAAGGAGGGAATAGTATGGCGGTTAAAAAGACGGTGAGAAATACCGTTGCAATATATGTGGCGTTGAGGTTATCGTGACCGAGGTCGTCGGTGGCACTCTAGTACCTAATTGCGCAAGAAAGCGTAATAAACGAGATTCTTCGCTGACGCTCAGAATGACAACTAAGAACTGTCACCCTGAGCGTAGCGAAGGGTCTCGTAACCCTTCGTTAGCATTGCGATGATTATCGCAACTAAGTACTAGTCTGCTGTGGGAATAATATAGGAAAAATTGAGGTATAGGAGGGATGCTACGTGAGTAAATCAGTTAAGGGGACACAGACAGAAAAGAACCTTCTGGCGGCTTTCGCTGGAGAATCACAGGCAAGAAACCGTTACACCTATTTTGCCAGCGCCGCTCGGAAAGAAGGCTTTGAACAGATTGCCAACATATTCACCGAAACAGCAGAAAATGAGAAGGAACACGCCAAGGTATTTTTTAAGTGTCTCGAAGGTGGAGATACTGAAATTGTGGCGACCTATCCGGCAGGCATGATTAAAGATACCAAATCTAACCTCGAAGCCGCGGCTGCCGGAGAGAAACTGGAATGGACCAAGCTTTATGCGGATTTTGCCAAAATCGCCGCAGACGAGGGCTTTCCCGAGATTGCCCGTTCATTTGAGCAGATCGCCAAAGTCGAGAAATTTCACGAATCCAGATACCGAAAGCTGGTCAACAATATTGCCGATGGGCAGGTCTTCAAGAAGAAATCTGCCGCGAGGTGGCATTGCACAAATTGCGGATATGTATTCGAGGGCACAGAAGCGCCTAAGGAATGTCCGGCCTGCAAGCACCCTCAGGCATTTTACGAGTTGCTGGCAGATAATTACTAAAAAGGACTGGAGCGAAAATTTGGGGGGAAGTGGCATGAAACCTATTGAACTATTCATCAACTGAGACTTTTAACATCAACAAAAGCAATTCATGAGAAAGGAGGGTATCATGAAAAAAAGACATCTTACCACGAATCAAGGCGTACCGGTGACCGATAACCAGAACTCTTTGACGGTCGGTGAACGCGGTCCGATCTTGTTACAGGATGTACAGTTTATTGAGAAAATGGCCCACTTCGATAGGGAACGCATCCCGGAAAGGGTTGTTCATGCCAAGGGGGCAGGGGCTCATGGCTACTTTCAGGTTTACCAGAGCATGAAGCCTTATACCAAGGCGAGATTTCTCCAGGACCCGAAGAAAAAGACCGAGGTGTTCGTGCGATTCTCCACCGTTACCGGAGGTCGAGGCTCGGCAGATACGGTCCGCGACCCTCGTGGTTTTGCGGTCAAGTTCTATACCGAGGATGGTAATTATGATCTGGTCGGTAACAACCTCCCCGTGTTTTTCATCCGGGACGCCATCAAATTCCCCGATATGGTTCACGCTTTCAAAGGCGCACCGGATACAAATATGCCATCGGCTTCTTCGGCACATAACCGCTTCTGGGACTTCATATCCCTGACACCGGAATCGACGCACATGATTATCTGGCTTTTTTCCGATCGGGGCACGCCGAAGAGCTACAGAATGCAAGAGGGTTTTGGCGTCAATACCTATGTGTGGGTAAACGACAAAGGCAAAGCGGTATATGTGAAATACCACTGGAAGCCCAAATTGGGTGTGCAGAGCCTTGACCGCCATGAGGCAACCCGCCTGGCTGGGGCTGATCCGGATTATCTCACCCGCGACCTTCACGATGCTATCGCCAGAGGTGAAAAGGTTGAGTACGAGCTTAACGTGCAGATGATGGATATTGCGGACGAATTGAAACAGGATTTTGATCCCCTGGACCCCACAAAGACCTGGCCTGAGGGCGAGTTCCCGTTGATGCCAGTGGGCAAAATGATACTCAACCGTAATCCCGACAACTTCTTTGCCGAAGTGGAGCAAGCGGCTTTCTGTCCCGCCAGCCTTGTGCCCGGAATCGAGTTCTCTGCCGATAAGTTACTTCAGGGTAGAACATTCTCATATGCTGATACTCAGCGCCATCGGCTCGGAGCTAACTACCTCCAACTCCTCATTAACAGGCCTCCAGTTCCGGTAGACAATAACCAGCGTGATGGGGCCATGCAGTCCGGTCAGTTCAGCGGTCCAGTCAATTACGAGCCTAATAGTCTGGGTGATGGTATGCCGGGAGAAGCTCCGGAGGAGGGCAAGCCATGGTTACACAAGCTAGGGGGTGAAGTAACTCGCCGTAAAATAGAATTAACGAACGATTTCGCACAAGCTGGTGAGAGATATCGCTCCTTCAGTAAAATGGATCGGGAACACCTGCTAGATAATCTCATTGCAGACCTCACAAATATTGACAAACCAATACGGAAACGGGTGATTGAGAACCTAACCAAAGCTGACCCGAAGCTGGGGAAGTCCGTAGCCAAGGGTTTAAAACTATAAAAGATAATAGAAGGGAACGGAGCCGCTGTTGCAGCAAGTATACGCTTGGCGGTTCCGTTCTGCCTAATCACTCCGTAAAAGGTTCTGGTTTGCGAAGATACTATTAAATGCCCATAAGAAGAGTCTTGTAGCACATAGTGATGAATTGTCTGAAGCTTGTTGAAAATTTATCTCAAACCCGGCTGAATTATTTCCCCTTCACTATCTCGTCTATCTCTCTGGTCAAAGAATAGGCTTTGATGGGCTTTCCCTTGCTGTCGACTACCTTCCAGTTCTCTATGCGAACCCTGCCCTCGCTGAAGGCCTTCACTGTGGCTATGACCAGCGGCAACTCCCTCTTCATCCCTTCCTGACGGATCAGCTTGAACAGAGTGTTGTTCTCCCCTTGCTGGGCTTTCACTTCGCCGACTGATACCCTCTTTATCTCCTCCCAGTGCTTATCGAAAGGCTTGCCTCTGATGGAGAACGTGCAGTAGGTCACCTGGGGGCCTTTGTCCAACTCGGGAGTGATCAGGTGCATCATCACGCCGGTTCCGGTGGCCTTGGTTTCGATGAGCTTCCATATCACCTCTTGCCAGGTGCCTGTGGGGCCATCGGGGGCAGCAGGATGTAGATTAATCATCTTATAATGCCGGCACATCTCGGGGCCAATGATAAGCATGTAACCGGCGAGGACGCAGAGGTCGGGAGAATAGCTTTTGAGCCGTCTCATCGCCTCTCTGTCGTACTCCAGCCGCCATTGTGGGGAAAGGTATTCTCCGCCGCTGGCTTTGAATCTCTTTGAGGAGAGGCAGACCAGGGGGATGTGGTAAGACTCAACCAGTTTAATGAATGTATCGCTTCCCTCGGCATCTCCGGGCTCGCGGCTGCAGAACACGAACTCGATCTTTGTCTTTACATTGCCTTTCTCGATCTCATCGTGCATCTTGGTGAGCAGGGCGCGGGAGCCCCCGCCCCGGCCTGTGGAGAACCAGCCGAGTTTATACATGGCTGCTAGCTCCTGTGAAACTGTTTGGCCAATCTGTTCCTGATTCCGTAGAAATGAATCTGAAAGCTGGTCCGATGCCCTAAAATCTTTCCCTGCCTCAGCGCCTGCCGTAGCTGCTCGGCATCGTTGAACTCCGGTATCTCCATGTAGGTGCTGCCTACTTCCCGAACGATATGGGCATCGCTGCCGGCTGTGCCTGGAAGTCCCTGCCTTTGGGCAAGCTCGAGGGCGCGCGCCGAGTCACGCAGCAGCATGGTACGGGAGTTGAAGACCTCGATCAAGTCTATATCCGCTATCAGCTTCTCCAGAGCGTGGTTGTGCAGCTTTGCCCCGCTGCGGAAGCGGTCGAAGGGGTGGGGAATGCAGACAAGCCCTCCCTGTGCCTTTATCCGTGCCACTGTCTCTTCGGGAGAGAGACGGGGTGGTATCTTTTCAGTGAGGAAGTAACCGATGATCTCGCCCTGGTTGCTCAATATCTCCTCCCCGACGATGACTTTAAAGGGGGCGATGCGCTTAACCTCGAAAGCTCCTGAGATTTCGTTGTGGTCGGTAATCGCCAGACAGTTTATCCCCACCTTAAGGCAGTGTTCGACAATCTTTTCTGGAGGAGATATGGAGTCTTCCGAGTAGCGGGTGTGCACATGAAGGTCGGCTTTTAACGAGTTGCTCACTAAAAACTATGCTCTTTCTATGTAGCTCCCGGTGCGGGTGTCGATGCGAACGACATCACCGACGTTCATGAAGAACGGCACCTGAACAGTGATGCCGGTTTCCAGTTTAGCTGGCTTTGTCCCCGATTGCGCCGTGTTCCCCTTGAAGCTGGGGCCGGTCTCGGTGACCTTGAGGTCCACGGCCAGCGGCATCTCGATTCCAACTGCCTTGTCGCCGTGCCGCAGGATCACGAGTGTCATCCCCTCCTTGAAGTATTTTCTAAAGGTATCGCCCAGTTGCTCGGCGGTCAAGGGGATTTGCTCGAAGCTCTTGATATCCATGAAGTAATGGAAATCTCCATCCTGGTAAAGGTATTGGGCGTTGCTCAGCTCAAGTTGCACCTGATTGAATTTCTCCGTTGCCTGGAAGGAGCGCTCGGTGATATGCCCTGCCTGGATATCCTTCATCTTGATCCTGATCTGGGCGCTGCCCCGTCCCATCTTGATGTGCTGAAAGTCTAATATTGTATAGAGCTGCCCTTCGAGCTCGATAACCATGCCTTTCTTTATGTCGGTGGCAGCGATCATCTCAAGGCCTCCACATCTTCCTTGACTTGGTAAGCAGTCTGACTTTGCCTTCCTCCAGGACTGCCATGTCCTCTATCCTGACTCCGCCCCAGCCGCTGATATAGATGCCGGGCTCGATGGTGAACACCATGCCCTCAGCCAGAATATCGGTGGAGTTGCTGCTCAGGCGAGGCTCCTCGTGAGTAGCCAGTCCCACGCCGTGTCCCAGCCCGTGGCCGAAGTTATCTTTGTACCCTGCCTGCTCGATTACCGTACGTGCCAGACGGTCAACCTGCTCTCCGGTCATGCCTGGCTGCAACGTGGCCAGGGCAGTGAGCTGTGCCCCTAAAACTATATCATAAATCCGATGGAAGTTGCTATCCCCTTCGCCCAGGCAGATGGTGCGGGTGATATCGCTGGTATATCCGCTTACCTTCGCCCCTATATCTATGACCACAGTCTCGCCATTATGAATAATCTTATCTGTGGGTCTGGCGTGGGGCAGCGCCGAGTTCGGGCCCGAGGCCACGATCAGCTCAAAGGGGACCGGCTCGCTGCCGTTACGGCGCAGGAAGCCCTCTATCTCCCAGGCAAGCTCTTTCTCGGAGATGCCAGGTTTGACTTGCGGCAGAATTTCTGCGAGGGCAGCATCGGCCAAAGCTGCCGCTTTCTCTATCAGCTTTAGTTCTTCCTTGTCTTTCACTGCGCGCAGAGATTCCACCAGCCCATCGGTAGGAAAGAGGCTGATCCCTTTTTTCGCACCGCTCAGGGCATCCGTCA
>JBBIRL010000028.1:0-14232 GCA_037441825.1 Dehalococcoidia bacterium
TTATACATTATATAATAAGCCCCGCTATTCTTTTTTCTGTTTATCCAGAAATGCCTTCATCAACTGTTTTGCTGAAACAACTTTGCTTAGCAATCCTATACGATAGGCCTCCTGAGAGTCAATGGGCTCTCCTGTAAGTATCATTTCCATCGCGCGTCCATAGCCAACAAGCCTGGCCAAGCCTGGCCAGTCTTAGCGTTACACTACCCCAGGAGCGATCGTCATTCGATAGACCCGGGTCCATTGCCGCATGCGGAGACTGCCCCATACTAGTACCTAATTGCGCAAGAAAGCGTAATAAACGAGATTCTTCCCCTTCACTACGTTCAGGGTCAGAATGACAAGTAAGAACTGTCACCCTGAGCGTAGCGAAGGGTCTCGTAACCCTTCGTTAGCATTGCGATGATTATCGCAACTAAGTACTAGTTCAAGTGTATATCATCAGCGTAAATGGGATACTTTTAAGACAAATAAGACAAAGGTTAATGTATACTTTGGGGCTTGCCTCTGCTGTGTTGCTGCGTTTGTTTTTAGACTAGTACTTCAGCCCACCAGAAGCTAAGTTTCAGTGAGCGGCTGTGGGAGGGAGTATCCGAAAACGGTCGTTCAATTGAGGATTTCTCATCTCGGTTGCCGGGTCGCTGTGCTCGAAGAGACGTCTTCTGGCTGATTCGAGCAGGTATTCAGAAGCCTCTATTGCGAGCAGCCAACTGTAAGTTACCCAGCTTATCGCCTTGTTCATTTCGATTCCTTAGTATTCTTTTTTTTGCTCATCTGGAGGGACAATCAGAGGTGGGATAGTCAGAAGCTGAGCGGAATCGGTTAGGGGCTGTGATGGCGGCACCTCGTGTTCACGCCTCAGATATTCGCCCATCAATATGAGCACGCACAGCGGCGTAATAGGGCATTTGTCGCTACAATATCTGCAGTATCTCCGGGCCATCTGCCCCAGGCAGCCAGGGTTTGTTAGCTCTCGCGCTCTTCTAGCCATTTCTATTTTGTCCGTCTCTAATTAGGTCTCCTGATGGACTAACGGACTACAATAGCATCTATTGTAAGTTTGAATACACTCTGAAGTCCGTATTTATTTTGCGAAAATACGGACTGTTTGTACCACTTTTCTTGGAGTTTGTCAAGCCCTTTGGGGCACAAAAAAGTCCATCTTTTAGGCGGTTTTTATTAGGTGGGAAGTTAGATGAGGGAAGCTGGGCAAAAAAAGTCGGGGAGACAGGATTTGAACCTGCGACCCCTTGCACCCCATGCAAGTGCGCTACCAGACTGCGCTACTCCCCGATATCGTTGCCTTATTAACTTTCAGTAGGAAGCTATTACAGCCCTATTAAATATAAGCATATCGTCACTTTTTGTCAAACGGGAGAGCCGCATAGAAGCATATCAGCGTCAGTGCGTAAGAAGTCCAGGGAAAGGACCCTCAAGCCTGCTCCGAGCGGACCATAAGCGCTTGCTTTCTTATAGGGAAGAGGTCAGGTCGATGCCAGCGAAGGTGGGCACTCTAGCTCACCCTTCTGACTATCTCCCGTGCTGCTACTACCCCGGAGGCAGCAGCCTGAATCAGTCCCCGGCTGACGCCTGCGCCATCGCCTATGGCGAACATGTTGGGTATCTCGGTCTCCAGATTCTCCGTTAGCTCGAGGCGTGATGAGTAGAACTTGACCTCGATGCCGTAGAGTAGCGTATCGGGAGAAGCTACACCCGGAGCCAGTTTGTCCATGGCGCTGAGCATCTCGTTGATTCCCTTTAAGAAGCGATAGGGGATCACATAGCCGAGGTCGCCCGGAGTGGCACTCTTCAGGGTAGGCTTAACTGAGCCCTCTTCGATGGAGTTCGCAGTGGAAATGCGGCCCTGGCTGAGGTCACTCCAAGTCTGCACAATCACGCCTCCGCTTATGATGTTGGCAATGCGGGCCAGATACTTGCCGTAGGCAATAGGCTCGCGGAAGGGAGGGGAGAAGGTAGCACTGACCAGGAGGGCGAAATTGGTGTTCCCTGTCTTGCGGTGAGCATAGCTATGGCCGTTCACTGTTATCACCGGGTCGAGGCCGCCTGTGGTCTCCATGGTAACCTCGCCTGCTGGGCACATGCAGAAGGTCCTGATGCGGTCGCCGAAGGTTGGAGAATAGAACTCAACCTTGATCTCATAGAGACTATCGGTCAGTTCCTGGAGTACTGTCATGGGCACCTCTACCCTGACCCCTACGTCAATGGGGTTGTTATGGAGGGTGAGCCCGAGCCTCGCGGCCTCTTTAAGCAGCCAATCGGCTCCCTCCCTGCCCGGGGCGATGATCAGGTAACGGGACTCTATTCTCTGACCGTCGTCGGTCTGGATGCCTTTGACCTTTCCGTTTTGTCTGAGCAGGGAGATGGCGGCGGTATCGGTCTGGCTCTCAATCCGGTCGGCGAGAAACTTATGCATATCTCGCAGGACTTCGCGGCATTTCTCCGTGCCCATGTGTCGTATCGGTGCCGGGATCAACCTCAGTCCGACCTTCTTCGCCTTTTGACCCAGTTGGTCTACTTCGACGCCGGTGCCGTAGACTTCGTTCGATGCGCCGAACTTAAGGTAGATATCATCGACATAGTGGATGAGATTTGCTGCCTTGTCTGCGCCCAGATAGGCTTCGAGCTGGCCTCCTACCTGGGGGGAGAGCGTCAGTTTGCCATCGCTGAAAGCGCCGGCACCGCCCCAGCCGCTGACCAGGTCGCAAGGTGAGCAGGGAGGGCAGCTTCGGTTCTTGCCGATGATGGGACATCTGCGGAAATGGAGGTCTCGGCCTTTCTCCAGGAGCAGGATGCTGAGGTTAGTCGACTGGCTTAATTCCAGGGCGGCGAAGATGCCTGCAGGCCCGCCGCCAACGATAATTACATCGTATTTGTTCTGCATTTCCGTTCCCAAAGTTTGATTCTACCTTGCAGGCTATACCTTGTCAAACGATGCTGACTGAGCCAGTTCAAATCCATTTTATCAACCCCCAAACGGGCTATCGTTTGACTCGTTGCTTGACAGGGTGATAGAATTAGATTGGAGGGGTTGGGATGCCTATCTATGAATATTGCTGCCCTAAATGCGGGCTTAAGTTTGAGTTGCTTCGTCCTATGAGCAAGGCCAACGAAGATGCACCTTGCCCAACCTGCAAAAACGGAGCGAAGCGGGCGGTCTCATCATTTGCTGCTTTTGCGAAGAGTGCGAGCGGAAGCTCTGCTCCTGTAGCTGGGGCTGGCGGTGGCTGTAGCGGCTGCACTTCCAGCAGTTGCTCCACCTGCCACTAGGGTCTGGAGTGTGACTAAATCGTAGGGGCAATCCTTCCGAGGAAGGATGCCCCTTACTATTTCTTAGGCTGACTGCGGCGGCACCGATTCCGGTTTAGCCTTTCCCCTCCGCTTCAAAAAGAACCAGACAGCAGCACCGATGATTATCGCTTCCACGATTGCTGCTCCTGCTATGAACAGGGCAGCATCGCTAAAGAAGCCTTCGGGGAACATCCCCAGCAGGTTATCGCCGGGGTAAAGCTGCCAAAAGTCGTTGCGGAAGCTGACTAAGTGGAACAACAGAAAGAACTGGTCGAAATCGACGAGCGCTACGAGTCCCAGGGCTGCCAAGAGCGCAATGGTGGTCCAGCTTCCCCAGATAAGTCGCCGGGCAAGGTCTCGCCAGAAAGCGCCTCCCAGTAGGAGGAAGTTGAACAGGATATATACAACAATGTAAGCCAGGGAGATAAATTGAAGTCTGTAGACCAACTGGATTAGCCCTTTAACATCTTTCAGATGGGCTATATCGCGCTGGTTGTAAACACTGATGTCGACGAATTCTTCATCCGAGTTGAAATAGGTGATAAGTTTATGAGCGACTTCGGTGAGATTGCCTTTATCTAACCCTGTTTCCTCGCTTACATTGTATTTATTGAAGCCGTACTCATAAAGTCGAATGTCGTTTACTGCGAATCTTACATCGGTGGTGATGAGCAATAAGGGTATGCAGATGATGAAAAGGATAACGTTTATCGTTGCCAGCGCTTTCACTTAATTTATCCACCCCTCTCAGGATATGGTAGTCGAGCACCTTCTACCTTGTCAATGCAGGATGGTGGCTATATAATGGCCTTGAGGTAGGCAACATGACTAAGAATGATGTATATTCGAGTCTAGCAGAGAGACACGGATACAAGGATTCGCTTCGTTATCGCCGCATACTGGAATACCTGATGAGCCCCGGGCAGGCTGAGCTTGTCGCTCTTATGCCCGTGAAATACGAAGAGTTGGCCAAGAAGCTCAATATGGATGTGGCGGCTGTGAAAAGTGAAGTCGAGGGTCTATATCGAAAAGGGGTCATCTTCGCCAGAGGTACCGAGAACCTGGAGGAAGCCAGTTTCGCCCTCGCCGTTGTGCAGTTACATGACATAACTATGTGCTCCTTCGACCGCGATGATGTTCGAGATAAGAAGCTCTTCGAGCTGTGGGACGACTTCTGCGTCAATGAATGGGACCCCGACCAGGTTGCCGATTGGATGAAGAGGGAGCAGCCCCAGGGCAGGATTGTCCCCGCCTATAAGGCTATCCTCAACAGCCCTGAGATACTGCCCTGCGAGGATATGCGCCAGATAATAAATTCGGCGCGCTCTATAGCTGTCTCCTACTGCACCTGCCGCAGACGGAAGGGAGCCCTGGGCAAGAAATGCAAGAAGTCCCACCCTATGGTCGACATTCAGTTCAATGTCTCCGCTGAGTACCTCATCAGCCGCAATGCTGGAAAGAGGCTCAGCCGCGAAGAAGCCCTGACGCTGATAGACCAGTGTGAGGGGCTCGGTCTGATTCATACCTGCGAGAACTCCACGCGCATGAGGCCCCGATGGGGGATGTGTAACTGCTGTACTGACTGCTGCATGGTTTATGAGCCTATAAACAGGTTCCAGGCGCCGGTGACCAAGTGTATCGCCAAAAGCAGGTACCAAGCTCATCTCAATGAGGAACTCTGCACCGGCTGCGAGATCTGCGTGGATTGGTGTCCCTTCGGCGCCATAGAGATGGTGAAGCCGAAAGGCTCCCAGAAAGAGAAGGCCTTTGTAGATACCGGGAAGTGCATGGGCTGTGGCGTCTGTGTGCTCAAGTGCGATTACCAGGCGTTGAACCTGAAGCTGGTAAGGCCGGCGGAGCATATACCGCAGGCACAGCCATTTTAGAGAAAATCTATGGAACAAGACCTCTCCAGTTTCGATACCCTGGATAAAATCGTGGCACGGCTCAGGGCTCCTGATGGCTGTCCCTGGGACCGTGCCCAGACCCACGCCTCCATCAAGCCCTATCTCATCGAGGAGGCCTACGAGGTACTCCAGGCTCTGGATGAAGAGAACACCGACAAGCTCTGCGAGGAACTGGGCGACCTGCTGTTGCAGATTCTGCTGCACGCCCAGATAGCCAAGGAAGCCCGGGAATTCAGCATTCGCGATGTCATCAAGGGCATCAGCACCAAGCTCATCCGCCGCCATCCTCACGTCTTCGGCCAGTCCAAGGCAGCGAACGCAGAGGAGGTTGCGCTGGAGTGGGAGGAGCTGAAGCAGAACGAGCGCAAAAAGGATGACTCACTGCTTTCCAGCGTGCCCAGGGGAATGCCGGCATTGAGCTACAGCCATTCCATACAACGCAGGGCTGCCGGGATAGGCTTCGACTGGAAGGAGTTCGAGGGGATACTGGACAAGCTTACCGAAGAGATACGTGAGGTGAAGGAAGCAACTACCCAGCAGGAGAAGATTCACGAGTTCGGTGACGTCCTGTTTGCTCTGGTCAACGCTGCCCGTTGGCAGGGTGTTGACCTTGAGGAGGCTTTGCGCCTGGCTAACGAACGGTTCAGCCGCCGCTTCCGCTACATGGAAGAGGCCTGCCGCAGGCGCAGTATCTCCCTCCGCGACCTATCATTCGAGGAACAAAATGCCCTCTGGGATGAGGCTAAGTGCAATCTGGGGGATTGACTCCTTCACCGTTATCAGGATTACACCCCTTCGGCAATGGAGCGGGGAGTGGTGGCGAAGACAGCGACCTTGCTCTTAGCTTTCAAAAGCCTCTCTATCTTGTCCACAATGGCTATTCGCTCCGGGTTCTTCTCCCAGGCTTTCCAATCGCGCAAACTCTCCCAGGAACTGATTGCCACATGAGCACCAGCGTGGTCTACTGAGAATAGCGTTTCACCGGATATGTATCCCGGCTGACGGATTGCTTTCGCTCTCAGGTCCTTCAGCAACTCTGCTACCTCCCCCTGGTTATCGGGGCTGACAGACCGCTCGATAATCACCTTTATCGCCATCACCGCCTCCTTCCTCAGTTGCACCTGTAAAAGGTTATTTTTGTGAGTGCCCATGATAACATCTGATTTTGCGAATTGCAATACCCCGATAGGGGGAATTACTTTGGAATGAGTAGTAGCTTTTAGTATTACGCAGGTTGACAAAGACAAAGCAAGTAAATTAATATTCCCGTGGCTGGGTTATATGTCATGTATCAATTGGGCATCTGCCCGGCGGCCACCTTTGAGTCCAGGGCAATTTTACAGTTGAATTACTAAAAATCATCGACCTTCAAAAGGAGGGCACATGTCTGAAGGACATAAAAAGGAAGAGAAGAATGAAGAGAAGAAGCGCGAGAAGGACGAGAAAGAAGACGAGAAAAGGAAGGGTTGGGACGAGAAGTGGCGACGTGACAGGGTCAACGCAGTAGGCTGGGCGGCGATTCTCATCTGGGGAGCGCTGGTCATATTGGCCGAGACCACGGGCTATAAAGACCATTTCAGTTGGTGGGAAGGCTGGGCCGTTTTCTTTGCCGGGGCCGGTGCTATTCTATTGCTTACGGCGTTCTATCGCGTGCTTGTGCCGGAGCACCGGCGTGCGGTGGCCGGGAATGTGATCATAGGATTAGTCCTGCTGGGCGTAGGCCTGGGTTCGCTCATAAGCTGGGACTACATCTGGGTAATTATACTGATTGTCATCGCACTCATGATACTGCTTCGTGCGTTCGTACCCAAGCGTTGAACCCTAAAGCCGGCCGAGGTTCAATGTCGTGAACTCACCCCAGGCATAGTCCAGGGGGGTCCACCAGCGGTCGCGGCCGATGCAGCGAAAGTATGGGGGCCGTACCGCCAGTATCATGTCGCCGATTTTATAGCGAGCCAGCACTGGCGTGGAAACGATAAGGCTGCCCAGCTCATAAGGATTCATCTCGTGCAGCAGCTTCATGCCCTGCCTGGTCTGCACCTCGAAGAAGAACTGGTCGTAGTTGGGCACCCAGGCCCTGCGGTTATCCCTCTGCTGCCCGAACATTCCTTCCGTGGCACCGTAGATCTCGCGAATAGCGGCTGGCCCGTAGAGGGCCCGCAATGCGGGCTCCTGCCGGGTATTTATGCCGGGTACGCTGCCCAGGGTCATAATTCGTATCTTCCATATGTTCTTGGGATAGATGCCGTGGGCGCGGTGCAGATAGCTCCCGAACATGATAGCTGTGGGCGAAACACCGCCCACCATGGTAACGTTTTCATCTTTGCATTTCTGATACGCCAGCTCGAAGCGGGCGTTCCAAGCGCGGATGGACTTGCCTCCCCCCAGAGCATCGATTTCCTCCTGTGCGGGGACTGAGCGTATCGGGGTGTAAGCCGATACATGCTTCAGGTAGATGCCTGAGCTATAGCCGTACTCCAGTTCCTTCTCTCCTACCTGCACCTTTCCTATCACCGAGGGGAAGTTCAGGTTCAAATTAGCGCCCTCCAGCACTTCGGGGCATTTGCCGCTGACCACATAGTTGAGCATAGCCCGCCCGGCGCTGACCCTCATCTGCAGGTCGGTAGGGGTCATGGGAATGAACTTGGACTCGTCGCCCGTGGTGCCCCGCGTGATAGCCCAGCCAATCGGCTCTTCGTTGAGCAGCAGCCCTGTCTCTCCCGCCATCACGCGCTGGATGAGAGGCTTGTAATCTTCGTAGGTAGCCACGGGAAAGGCCTGGCGGTAGTCATCAATGCTTTCTATGTGCGCCGCCCCGTGCGTCTTTCCGTATTCGGTCCGGGCATAGCCTGCGAGGAGGGTGCTCAGAACCTTCTTTTGGGCCTCTGCCGGAGCCTCGACTGCGGTATACCAGGGCTGTAAAAAACCTTTGAGCAGCTCTAAAGCTTCCTCACGGTGGTTTTCAGTCATCGGTCTGTCTGCTACAGATTCAGGTCTCATGGGCACAGCCTATTATATCAGGTTGGTGGAGTAGAGCGTCACGAATCTACCCAAGATTAGCACCAGCATCAAGAGGGGCATTATTGGAGTTGGTAGTGAGGCTCGTTACGGGGAAGAGGCAAATATAGCTATCAAATATATTTACTCGTATCTACCAAGTTAAGCTCTTATTGCCTTTGCGTACAAAATAAGGGAGCAACTGCCAATCCTGAGCAAAGCTCAGCGAGGGAACCAGGATGCCAATCACTACTATTATTATCGCAATGAAGAACTGAGATAGTTTCATCTCAGGGCCTCCTTGAGGAAATCGAAGGGCCCTTCATCGTTGGATGCTATCTCTTCACGAAATATCTGGCCGATGCTATCGATTACTATCTGAGAATTACCTCTTGCAATAACATAAATTGGCCCTTGAGGGCAAGGAGATCCCGCCTCACAAAGTGCGCTGACTATCCACTCCTTCACATACGCATTGTCGGGAAGCTTTACTGTTTTGCCAGCAACAGAAATCTTAGCGCCCATAGTCTCTGGACCAGATAATCTATATGGAAACTCACCTCGATTTCTGCCCTCCTCCATTATCTGCTCTCGCCATGCATCATCTTCCTCTGGAGTCCTATTGAATACTGTCTGATTTACAAATTGGCTGGCTGGTGGCGGAGGAGTTATAGGTGGCGGCGTTGGCCAGGGTGTAGGCGTTGGCATCGAAATATTATCAGGCTGTGTGGTCAGCGACTGTTTGGAAGCGCTGGCGAAGGCTATCCCACCAAATACCAGCCCGGCAATCGCTGCCACTGCGACAGTTGCCCATAACCAGCGTCGATTACGTAGTAATCGTTTCATTGCATGCTCCTTCCTTTATTTTGGGTTTCTTCTGCATTGTTTCTTTCAAGGGCCCTTATCATGTTCTTTCATTCATAGGCAACCACCCTCCCCTCGTTAATCCCCCATGCTATGCAAGCTATGAATGACGCATCATTAGTGATGGTACGATAATCCGAATAGACCCCTTTAAAGTAAGACGAATAATCACTATATAATGTTCCTGGAAGTGGGTCTGAGTCCAGAAGCAAATCTTATAGTGTAATCTAGAAAGATAAGCCGTCAGGATATATGTACACGACAATATGTCCTTTGTCAAGTCACCGCATTAGGAGAATTGCCCTCCCGATTGCGCCATTATATGTGATAATTTATAATAGCCTAAATGTTTTTTGATGATGAAAGAACAGGCGAATACTATCAGGAAACGGCTTCGAGAGCGAAAGGTGGACAGGTATGACTGCTGAAGAGAAAGTTCCCAAAATGCTGTTAAAAGTTCTGACCGCTAGCGGGCAGGAAAAGATACATTACTGTACTTTGCCTGCTGTCAAAGAGACGGCCATTTCTTTTGTCAGTGAACTGATCTGGAATATTGTCGAAGCTACGTCCGGTATGCAACCTGCAAGCCTCTTTGTGCCCGGAAAGCCCACTACTATATATAATTCACGTTGGATAGTGGGTGTGGAATACTCCTTTATCGGCGCAGATGCTTTCGAAGAATCTCTGTACGAAATATCGGAGAGAGCTAGAAAGTCGCAGAAAAAGCCGCAGTCTTAAACCTGATTTTCAAATTCGCAAGCCGCCAATCCTGAATATCTCTTAGCATTTTGCTGTTGTACCCGCTAGTGCAAGCATCACATGATGTTTTTGACATTCACCGGCTAAATGGGCTATCCTGCATCCAAAAGATGGGGAGGTGGTCTGATGCAAGCATATTGTCTGAAGTGCCGTGTAAAAAGGGAAATGAAAAATGTCAGAAGTGTAACTATGAAGAATGGAAGGCCAGCTACTCAGGGTGTGTGTTCGGTGTGCGGGACCAAAATGTACAGAATAGGGAAGAAGGTTGATAGAGCGGCTGGCGCGGTGACCAGGGCAGTGAGTAAATCGTGGCTGGCAGATGTTCCGGAAGATAAGGTATTCTGGTGCCACGATGGCCGCGTTATGAAAAATTTGGAGGAACTTTACGCAGGTCTGCAGGAAATGTCAGAGGAGACCTTTCACTACCATGTCACTGAGGACAGGAACGATTTCAGCAAGTGGATTCGCGATGTAATAGGCGACTATGGACTTTCAACGGAACTGCAAAATGCTGCTACTAAAGAACAAGCGGCGAAGGTCGTGGCTGATAGGGTTGCCTGGCTGAAGGGTGGAGACTGAAGGGATGACTCGCTTCTGATGGTTCGGCGAGAAGATAATTCGGGCCTGGCTGTGTCAATCTTGACAAGATGCTGAGTGTGAGGCAAGATAGTGGTAGCTTTTTTGCCTTAATTTGGCTTGCAAAGCTAGGAAAGGGGAGACCGTGAAACACCTGGCATTTTTAGCTGTACTATTGCTGGTAGTTGCGCTTACGTTGGGTGTTATGGGGTGTGGTGGGAGTGAAGTTGGCGTGGGTGGGGCAACATCTACGCCAACGCATACGCCTAAGCCTTCAGCTACAGTTAAGCCCACGGCTACGGCAAAACCGACAGCAACCCCTAAGCTAACGGCTACTCCTGCTGCTGCTTCAGGTACAATGGTTCAGAGGGGCGTTGCCGAATATACCAACGGCGCCCATGTTACATTTCCCACAGCTTTCAAAGGAACCCCGGTAGTAGTCGCCAGCGCCCAGCTAAACAATAACGCCAAGTCTGCCTGCGCGTACAATATTTCATCTACGGGTTTCGATGTGGGGCTCACAAACCTGTGGGGTGCGGTGGAGAATCGAACTTATTGGGTACAGTGGATTGCAGTGGGACCGGGTGAGGTGGATTCCAGTTTAGCGTTTGTGACTAACTATGTTAACGTGGTCAATTGGACTGATGCAGGATTCAAGACACCTTTCAGCGGCGAACCCGTGGTGATAGTTGCCAGTGCGCAGAATAGCGGCATACCCCAGGCTGCTGGCACTGTGGATATTACCAGCAATGGTTTTGAGCTGTGTCTCGATGGCTATCAGGGGAAAGGCGGCACTCTGGTCCAGGCCTGGACGAGCATTATAGCAGTCGGTCCCGGGACCTACGACTCTAAGGTCCTGGTTCAAAGCGGCTCGGGCACTTACTATCATGACACGCCTATAGCGTTTTCCAAGGCGTTTGCCAGCGCTCCGGTGGTTGTCGTTAGCGCTCAATCCGGCAATACTCCTAAGATAGCCAGTGCGCTGAATGCCACAGCTACCGGGTTCAACGTATTGGTTATAGACCACAATGGCGTCGGGGTTTCCAATGCCTCGGTGCAGTGGATCGCCGTGGGGCCTGCTCAGTAGGTAGCGTGCTGCAAAGGTTGCCAGTGAACGCAGGGTAAGGGTGCTCAGGTGAAGAAGAGGTGGTCGAGTATATACCCTGAAGCCAGCAGGGTAATGGTAAAAAATCCGAAAAGTGCGTTGGCCCACAGGGCCGGGTTAAAACTGGCACTGGCATGATAGCTCAGAGCGCCTTTTATCGCCCGGAGGGCCAGCGGAATAGTCACGAGGGAGATCAGCGTTGGCAACGGCATAACTCCTGCTGCTGCCCAGGCTACTGTCCAAGCGTAGACTGCTCCAGTTCCAGCCAGATATAACCAGGCCGCCTTTGGCCTGCCCAGGATGATGGGCAGCGTTTTGTCTCCTCCCGCCTCGTCAGCCTCAACATCCGGGAACTCATTCAAAAGGTGGACGTTGAAGATCAACATCCCGGCCGGGATGGCTGCTACCACTGCTTCCGCGCTATAGCCTCCTGTTTGAACGAAGTAGAACATCAATGTCGGGAGTATCCCCAGCCCTAAGGCTGAGGAGACCTCTCCCAGTCTCCATCTGGTCAAAAATGGCGTGTAGACCAGCACGCAGACAGCCCCCACGCCGATGAGGGGAAGCAGCAGCAGGCCCTTGACGGTTATCAGGTATGCCCATATGGGAACTGCAAGGGCGAAGCTCAGCAGGCCAAATTTTAGGACAGACCCGGGCCTGAGGAGATGGGCTGGCAGAATGCCGCTGCCCCCGCTGAAAGGCGTTCTCCGGGTTTTGAGGTCTACCCCGCTCTTATAATCGAAGTAGTCATTGAGCACTTGCACGCTGATCTGCCACAGTAGGAGCCCGATGAAGGCGAGCACAGTATAGCGAAGACTGAAGAAACCATTCCGCCACGCTATGGATGTGCCCAGTGCTGCCAGTGCCACTGATATGAGCAGAAACCTGGGGCGGATTTCTATAAGCCATACCCAAGCCCCGGACCTCACCTTCCGCAGAGATTCTGCGAAAGCAATCCCTGTGACCACATTCACCCCCGGCGCCTGGTGCTAATCCCTGAGTCCGCTCACTCAATGCGGGCCGTATTGCGATGGTAGAAATAGGCAAAGAACCAATCAAGGGCCGTGCCCACCTTATTCTTGAATGCCGTCAATAGCCCCAGATACATAATCATTTGCTCCAGGAATAAGATTCGCCTCAGGAATCCGGCAGCGAAACCGTCGAAAACACGGTCAAGTAACTGAGCCACCGCCACGTTTCTGCCGATGTACATTATCTGTCCCTTGAACTTGTAGCGGAAGGGACGTTGGGGTTTGCCTCTCATGGTGTTGATAATGTTTCGGGCGCATGCCGGGCCCTGTCGCACGGCTACCTGGTGCGTTGCCGGATAGGCTGCCGAGCTATGTTCTTGCGGCAGGTAGGCACAATCACCTACAACGTAGAATCCAGATGAACTCGGCACTTCCATGTACTCATTCACCTTGATTCGTCCATCTTTGGCTTTATCAAATGGCAGTGATGCCACAATGTCTACCGGCTTCACTCCAGCTACCCAGATTACAGTACTGGTTGGTATAGTCTGGCCATCAGCAGTCTGGACACCGCCAGCCCACGCCTTGCTGATGCGGGTTTTGAGCAATACCTCAATCTTCCGGGAGCGCAGCCTGGCGAGAGCCAACTCCCCCACCTTGGGCTTCATGCCTGATAAGAGGGTTTCTTGTGCCTCAATTAGGATCACCCTAACCTGTGGTGTCAGGGAGGGGTAATCCCGCACCAGCGTCTTTAGGGCGAAGTCCTGAATATGAGCCGACAGTTCCACGCCAGCGGGACCACCACCTACCACCACAAAAGTGAGTAGCTCGTGTCGGCGTTGTTCATCTTTTTCCAGCAGAGCTGCCTCGTAGTTGTCCAGAATACGATTGTGGATGTTGATAGCGTCTCTAAGTGACCTGAAGCGTATTGCATTCTTTTCAACGTCATTCATACCGAAGAAATTGGCAGTGCTGCCCAAAGCTATCACCAGATAGTCCCACTCCAGCTCTCCTTTATCTGTGATAACTTTCTTCTTCTCTGTATCTATGCTCTGGACCCTGCTCTGTATGAACTTAAACCGCCCGGCAGTGGCTTTCTGCCTGAGCAGAATTCGTAAAGGGAAAGAGATAAAACTGGGCTCCACGCTGCCGGCGACCACCTGATATATCATGGGTATAACAAAGTGGTAATTCTGCTGATCTACCAGTGTTACTTCCATCCCCGGTGTACCGGCGGAGGCTCTTTTCAGCCCCAATGCAGCGCCGACCCCTGCCGAACCTGCGCCGAGGATTACCACTCTCTTCTTCTGTCCGCTCATCATTATCTCCCGCTCTATATGAACTATACGGTACATATAGTCCGTGGGTATGTCAAATATATGTTGGAAACAGGATACGGAGACTGCCTCGGGAAGTCTCCGTATAAGAAGTTGGGACAAGTGGACTTGAACCGACCTCGCGTGCTGAGGGCTCCGTTGTGGAATAACGGGCCGCTGCACCCCCCCCTTAATTTTACCTCAAAAATTAGGCACTCAGGCTGGCTTTAAATCCGTGCCTTTGGGGACAACTACCACCCCGGACTCTGATACTGTGCAGCCTCTACGCTTATCTGCCTCATGGTCATAGCCGAGGGAGGCACCCGCATGGATTCTGGATTCCTTGTCGACGATGGCTCGCCTTACCCTCGCGCCAGGCTCTATGATAACGTCATCGAATATGATCGAACTCTCCACCAGAGCGCCAC
>JBBIRL010000029.1:0-14001 GCA_037441825.1 Dehalococcoidia bacterium
CCCGGCCAGCAAAGCTATCAAGGCTATCAAAGCCAGAAATACCATTGAAAATCTCCTCATATCCATCACCTCTTTGAGAAGGATACAATCATAGGGGGTTTCATGTCAATGGGTGGTTTGAACCTGTTGCGTTGAAGTTGCCGGTGATTTATACTAGGCGTACAAGGGAGCGGTTGAGTCCCGGTGGGCTCCGCGGGCTTCAAACCCGTTGAGGGGCATTAACCATGTCCTCGGTGGGTTCGACCCCCATCCGCTCCCGCCACATATAATTGTCACGAGTTCCTCTTCGCTCAGCTCTCAGGCTGTTTCCATGCTAATTGTCGTGGTGTGCTGCAATCTAGAGTAAGCACAGAAGTCTCATCACAACGGATGGCACGTATTCACCAGCGACAAAACCATCGCAATTATTATAATCACCCCGAAAATCATCAAGAATATTTGTGGGTTGTTCCGTCGTGGTTTAGGTTTGGGCATGATGGCCTTCTGTACAGTGTCGCTAACATCATATAATGATTTAGAATAGGATTTATTGAACCAAAGCAAATCATAACGGCCGTAGCAAATAAACTGCCGCTACCTCGCCTAGAGCGACAATCTGTTTGTCTATCGCTAATTTCGTCTCTGCAAGCAGGGGCTCTAGCCCTCCCCGTTTTTGATAGTCACGGTAGTTCGCATAATGCTCCCGCCCGACGCCCATTTCCGCAATCCTTCTCAGAATTCTCATAATGTAACCCGTAAGAAACGAGTAGGACCCGAAATGGTAATCTATTAAGAGGATACGCCCGTCTGCTTTCAACACGCGCTTGCACTCAGTCAGGATGGCCGGTCGTAATGTAGCAGGTACTTCATGCAGCACTAACACCAGGGTCACAAGGTCAAACATCCGGTCGGGAAAGTTCATGTGTGAGATATCCTGCAGTGATAATTCAGCAATATCACCGAGTTTGCGGCGCGCAGCATCCAGCATGGCAGGCGAGGCATCGACCCCATACAATTTACAGCCAAATCTGCTCAGTAATTTCAGTTGTGTCCCGGTCTCGTGGGGAGGATATAGCCTCAAACCGATTCTTCGTAATATGCTTGCCGGAGGCTCTGCCACCAGGTCATATATCCTGACAATACGCCGGTATGGGTCTTTTTTCATAAAAAGGCCTCTTGAATATTTTCTTACCGGGTCACTGACTCCCGACTAATATGCGAAGATAAAGTGTATGTCGGCAAGAACTGGACGAGTCATTAGGTGGGACGATTATATATATCTGTTCCCCGGGCTGTCAACGTACTGTACTCGGAATAGTGCAATACACCAGTGTTGTAGATACAAATCTTCTGGATGTTACGCTTTAGGGGTGGCACCGTAGTTAACTGCTTGTGTGCTCTATGTAGTCCCTCTTACCAGCCACATGGTATTGTTGGCCACGGCGTATATCTCTGAGATATAGAGGGAGACGAAGGCAGCCAGGGGCAACAGTGGCGTTTTGTAGCGGCGGTACCAGAAGACAGCCACGGCACTCAGCAACAGCAGCGTCAGGAAGTCAAATAGGCCCATAAGATACCACCCGATGCCGCCGTGAGAAAGTGCCCAGGAGCCCACCAGCCCCATTTCGTAGAAGTCCGGTCTGGAGTGCAGGGTGTAATAGGTGATGCTATAGTCAGTGAGCTGGAGCAGGCCGGCCCCTGCTATGAGGACTACGATGAACTTGTCGATGTACCTGCCTGCTACTGTCATGTCAATTCTCTTTCGGGTTCCTCATACCGTCCGGCAGTATCACAATCTTGACCTCGGTCTCGGGTCTTTGAGTCTTGAGCCACGCAGCAGCATCCAGTATGAGTTGCATGTTCTGTGTCAAGCTCTCCACTGTCTCGAAGAGAACTATCGTATCATCCATGTTGTGTAAGCCTCAGCCAGGATTGATGCTGATGAAGAATGGGCAGAGCAAACCGCCGCTTACTAGTACGAAAGTACTAGTACTCTAAACTAAAGTCACCGGATGAACAACTAACGTATCTTAACTATTCCTCCAAATCTTTACCTTTCCACCTGATACACACAAATGAATTGCTTGTAGTGGGACAATGACACGAACAGATTTGGTGGAAGAACTCGGAGTCAGCAAACCCTACATTTCCCTGGGGTTGAGTGGCAAGAAGAACCGTCGAAGAGGGTTTCTGAAAGGCTCAAAGAGTTTGACTTATCGGTTAACCGTGGATCGGATTAGCGTGGCTGCAAATCCCTTGAGAGGCATTAACAACATCTCTATTTTTAATTACGTTCCAAAGTTATTACGACATTTCCCGTCTTCTGGCCTTTTTCAACATACTTATACGCCTCGACAATTTGTTCCAGCGGATATTCTCTGTCTATCACAGTTTTGAACTTTCCTGCTTCAATGAGCTTTTTGATAAAAAGCAAACTTGCCTTTTCATCTCCGGGGGAAGGCAATAGAACTCTTTTCCCCCTAGTTATTGGTGTTACAAGCGCAAAGAAGATATTTTGAGCCATATAGCCCAAATCGGATGAAACAAAAACGCCATCAGGTTGTAGCAATGTTCTGCATTTGGTAAATGAACTCTTGCCCACAGCATCAAAAATGAAGTTGTATTTTTGGCCCTCCTTTGTAAAATCCTTTTGTCTATAATCAATTACTTTGTCAGCTCCCAGCGATTTTGCCAATTCTATGTTCTTCGTACTGCACACCGCGGTGACATAGGCACCGAAGTATTTTGCAAGTTGAACTGCCGCTGAGCCAATCGCTCCTGATGACCCATAAATGAGAACCTTCTGGCCGCTTTTGAGGTCAACTCTGCTAATAGAACTATATGCATAATGCGCACCTTCGATACTGGCTGCAGCCTGCTTATAGGTTATGTTCTCCGGCATTGTGGTCAGCGCCATATCTTCCGGAATTACCATGTACTCTGCGTGGGATCCTAACCCATTCCCATGAAAGCCAAAAACCTTATCGCCGGCTTTGTATGAGGATACGTTTCTCCCGACAGCTTCAATTTTGCCTGCAAATTCGGTCCCTAGGATCTGTTTCTTTGGCTTAATCAGACCCGTGAAGAACCTAATAATGAAGGGTTTCGCTCTCAGTATCCCACAGTCCGTCCTATTTACAGTCGAAGCATAGACCTTTACCAGTACTTCCTTGTCCCTGGGAACAGGTTTTACCACTTCTCTTAGCTCAAGAACCCCTGGAGGTCCGTATCTCGTGCAAACAATCGCTTTCATAAGTAATCCTCATATATCGAAGGGTTTAAACCCGTTGAGAGGCATTAACAATGAATTTGGTGGTTTCGACCCCTATCTGCTCCCACCACTTATCTTATCTTTTTTCAGTTCCCAGCACCCGTTCATCGCCTACGCGGCGGGTGACCTTCTCCTGGTCAAGGTGTTCCAGCAGGGCCTGAGCATACTTGCGGCTGGTGTTGAACATATCCCGCGTCTCAGCCAGCGTTATCTTCCCCTTCGACTTGATGTGAGCCACTATCTTTTTGACCATTTCATCGTAAGCCGAGGCCGAGAACACTACGCTGTCGCTCACTTTGACTACCCGCCGCTGTTTGATGAGAAGGGTGAGCAGTTCGGGCTCGGGTATGAGGTCGCTGGGCGGGGCATAGGGATTTCGAGCCAGCAGTTGCAGATAGGCATCTACCTTCGCTTGCTGCTCCCTGCTGAGTTGTATCTGATGGGAGGGCAGGCGGACTATCGCTCCTTCTTCGATAAGGATACCCTCGTCGATAAGTTTACGCAGTGTGGGAGCGAAGGCAGCGGGGGACAACTGTAGCTTGTTGCTCAACTCCCCTCGGGGCATCCCCGGCCGTGTCGAGAATCTATGGTGGTAGTCCTGTACTATGGCCTTCGCCTTTTCCAGCAGATTCCCCCAGCCCGAAGCGGTATAGAGAAAACGGTGTTCCCCTGAACCTGCGGCTACTATTCCTTTCTCTACGATGAGGGCTTCTATAGCAGGCTGTGCCTCGCTGGCAGGGAGTCCGCAATTGAGGAGCAGTGCGCCTATCTCCTGCGGCTGATTTGCTTCCAGCGTCGCTACCAGAATTTCCGATGTCGTGCCTTTTTCCTTGTTCTCCAGGCTCTGGATCAATGCGGGCCGGTAGCGGCGGTAACGCTTGCTGCGGGTTTCAATTATTTCGCCTCCGCCGAGGGTGTCCTGAGGGGAACGGATTACGAAGCGGTCTCCTTTGACCACAGCCATCGGCTCTGCCAGGAACAGTTGAGTCCAGGATGTCTCGCCGGGCTTCAGCTCGTCTTTTTCCAGCAGGCGGACTTTAGCCATAACCTCGCTGGTGCCGCTGTGAACGCTTACAGTGGCATTGTGGCGCAGGGGGTGATGCAGCGATGAGAGCAGGCTAAGTTTGACATTCAACATCGTGGTGGGAGCGAGCCAGCCCGGATTTGTCAGCACATCTCCGCGCTTCAGTTGCGTGGTGGAGATGCCGACCAGGTTGGCTGCGACGCGGCTGCCTGGTGCTGCGGTATCTATGTGTGTCTTGTGAGTCTGCAACCCCCGCAGGCGCGATTTCAGTCCAACAGGAACAATCTCTACCTCCTGCCCTGCATGGAGAGAGCCGTCCAGCAATGTGCCTGTGACTATTGTCCCTGCTCCTGCAATGGTGAAGACGCGGTCTATGGGAAGCCTGGGCCTGCCGGTGTCCTTCTTGGGCTGCATTGAGCTTAGAAGCTGGTCGATAGCGGCAACAAGTTCGGGCAAGCCTTCCCTGGTTACAGCAGACACTGCTATGATAGGAGCGCCGGACAGGGTGGTTGGTGCCAGTAACTCCTCTATATCCATCTTGACCAGGCTCAACCACTCCTCGTCAACCAGGTCTTTCTTGGTGATGACTGCGATGCCCTTTTTTATATCCAGCAAATCGAGGATGGCCAGGTGTTCTCTGGTTTGAGGCATCACCCCTTCGTTGGCGGCGACGATGAGCAAGGCCAGGTCGATTCCCCCCACGCCGGACAGCATATTTTTAATGAAGTGCTCGTGTCCCGGTACATCGACGATGCCTACCTCCCGTCCGCTGGGCAGTTGCAGCCAGGCGAAGCCGAGGTCGATGGTCATGCCCCGTTCCTTTTCCTCTCGCAGACGGTCTGGGTCTATGCCGGTGAGGGCGTGTATCAGGGCTGACTTGCCGTGGTCTACGTGGCCCGCAGTGCCGAGCACAAACATTAAATCTCCCCTTTTGCTCTTAAATCGGCAACTGCACTGCGAAGTGACTGTAGAACCGTCTGGTCTTCTTCGGGCAGGACGGAGCGCGGGTCGAGTAGCAGGACATTCTCGTTGATGCGCCCCACTACCGGGGGCTGCTGGGTTCGTAACATTTGCGCTAATTTTTGGGCTGTGCTTTGCTCTTTTGCCTTGCTCTGTTTGCCGATGGCGACAAGCCTCGTGGGCAGGGTGCCTCCGGGCAGGCTGCCGCCCCCTATCATGCTCTCTCCCTCGATTACTCTGGCCGAATCGCCGGATTCTTTTGCCCAGAGTTTGGCTCGTCTCTCGATATCTTCCAGCGGCATAGATATCATGCGCCACACCGGGATAGACTTTAATGCTGCGCCTTTCAGGTAAGGTATCAAAGTAGCTACCAGTCCCGCCAGCCTTATCTTGTCAGTGCGCACTGCCCGGGCCAGGGGGTGTTTCTTAAGTTTGTCCACGAGCTGCTTTTTGCCGACTATAATACCCGCCTGAGGACCTCCGAGGAGCTTATCCCCGGAGAAGAAAGCCAGCCCCACACCGAGGGCTATGCTCTTTTGCACCATAGGCTCGGGGTCGAGCCCGAACTGGGTGGTGTCCAGCAAACAGCCGCTGCCCAGGTCGTCGAACACAGGGACCTGATATTTAGTTCCCAGCGCTGCCATTTCCTCCAGGGGGGCCATATCGCTGAAGCCTACTATCTTGAAGTTGCTGGAATGCACGCGTAGCAGGGCCGCGGTGCGGGGGGTGATCGCCTGTTCAAAATCGTGAATATAAGTGCAGTTGGTAGTTCCTACCTCCACCAGCTTCGCCCCGCTTTGCTTCATCACCTCGGGGACACGAAAGCCGCCGCCGATCTCCACCGATTGACCTCTGGAGACGATGACCTCCTTCTTCTTGGCCAGAGCAGTGAGGCCCAGCAGCACCGCCGAGGCATTGTTATTTACCACTAACGCAGCCTCAGCGCCGGTGAGTTGGCACAAAAGCCGTTCGACGTGGGTATTACGTGAACCCCTGGTCCCACTATCGAGGTCGAACTCCAGGTCGCAGTAACCCCTGGCGACCTCATCCATAGCAGCGATTGCCTCTTTGCTCAGAGGCGCACGGCCGAGATTGGTGTGCAGTATTACGCCGGATGCGTTTATGAGATAGCGCGGGCGGGGTGATGCCAGTGCATTTGCGCGGGCATAAATCGACTCTGCGATTTCATTGAGGGAAGATGACGGGGCGTCTTGAGCAATGGCTGCTCGTTCCTGGTCCAGACGTTGGCGGATAAGGTCTACCAGCAGGCTGTGAGGATATAAATCGCCCAGTTGCCTGATTCTGCTCTCGGAGAGCAGCTTGTCCACGCTGGGAAGGGAGCGAAATTTGTTTTCCATCGCACCTCCCGACATATCTTAGCACATATGAGGGCAATTTCAATCTTGGCTGTCAAAGATATTTGGGAGCGCAGAAGTGGATAGTACAGACAAGAGGCTTAAGCCCTCGTCTAGCCGTTTGGGGCAGGCTGCACCAGCCGTTCCAGGAACTGCTCTACCTCTGCAGGCGATTTCAGGTAATAACGCGCTCCAGAATGGACTGGCTTCTCTCCTACAAGGATGGAGATGCCGCTGTGTTTCTCAATTGCCTTGAATCCATCCTCGTCAGTTTGGTCATCGCCCAGAAATATGGGCAGCAGCTCCTTCGCAGCCTTTGTCCTGCCGTACCTGTCGATGAGCAAAGCTATTGCTTCGCCCTTGTCCCAGTCTACCGCGGGCCTTACCTCATAGACCTTTTTCCCCGAGGTGATTACGACCTTTCCCAGAGACCGTGCGGTGGCGATAACCCTCTCGAATATGTTTTTCACCTCTTCGGATTTGCTCTCTTCCGCCAGACGGTAATGTACGCTGATAGTGAGTCCTTTATCTTCAACTTGTACGCCTCTTATCGGTGCCAGCGCTTTTTTCAATACCTGGTCTATCAGGTGGAACACAGGCCTCATCTCCTCTGCCAGGGGATTGACCAGGTCGATGCCGGGCCCCTCTATTTCCAGCCCGTGATTGCCGGCGTAGATTACGTTGTCGATGCCTACCCTCTGTCTCAGGTCAGCCAGCGCTCTGCCGCTGATAATGCCGACCGTGAAATGTCTTTGACGCGTTAAAGCCTGGAGAAGCTGTCTCATCTTTTCGGATAAATCTGCCAGTTCCGGTCTTTCTACGATGGGTGTGATGGTTCCATCGTAGTCACAGAGCAGCAGCACGCGGCTTGCTGCTTTGAGACGCCTGGAAAACTCCTGCCAGACAAGGAAGAGATGTTGCAACTGTCGCTCTCCTAAATCGGACTTCAGTTACTCTGAGATAATATTAGTTCCCTCTTTGTATCTATAGTATAGAATAAAGGATAGGATACAGTTTGGCAATCCTCTCCTGGTTTCGGAGCGATGCAGCCCTTCGCTTTGGGGTATTGCTCACTTTTCCATCCACAGTTTTTCTCTGGTGATGTGGATTTCATAGCAATTGGTCTTTTTCACCGATTTATAGGGAAGCTGGAACGCCTTGAGTACCCTGATTACACTATCTCGAGCGGCAGCCCTGCTGACAAGAACAACAATTGTCTCTCCCTGTTTTGCCAGGCGGATGGCTTCGATCGTCATCTGGCGCGGTCCGGGGCAGGGTATGCCTCTCGCATCCACGGTTGTGTACATTTTAGATTCTGGTTGCTTTTATGGCGACAGCAATCGCTCTTCGTGGGAGTAAACGGATAGTCGGCTGCCGCGCACATAGCCTATCAGCGTTATGCTCAGTTGCTGAGCCAGTGAAATGGAACGGTCTGTAGGAGAGCTTCGCGAAATGATGATGGGAGTTCTCATTCTTGCTGCCTTCGATAGCATCTCCGAAGAGATGCGGCCGGTGGTAAGCAGAAGCTTGTCATCGGTGGGCAGCTTGGTCAACAGGCATTCGCCCACAATCTTATCCAGGGTATTGTGTCTGCCTATATCCTCTGCAGCTACCAGCACATTGCTGTTATTGCAGAGCGCGGAGGTATGTACGCCTCCGCAAAATCGATATAGCTCCGCGCTCTCATTCAATAGTTTCATTAAGGAGAATACTTCCTCAGGCTTAACCGTCAGTTGTGATTCCACTTTCTGCATCTCTGTTGCGAAGCTCACCCCGCCTCCACAGCCCGAGGCCAGGGTGCGCCGTGCCGGCGGCGTATATCCTGGTTTACTCAGCCTGACCTCGGCCAGTGAGTCCTCCTCACATACCCGCATGCTTGCCACGTCGCTCATGCCGGAGATTATGCCCTCCGAGTAGAGGAACCCCAGTACCAGGCAATTCAGCTTGGTCGGGGTACATAGAATGGTCACCAGTTCCGTGCCATCTATGTAGATGGTTAGCGCCATCTCCATAGGCACAGCGGTTGAGTCATGTGACCATTTCCCCGAAGAAAAGGAGCTATATTTTATATCGGGCGAAGCGCCCGGTATCATCGAATCATCGTTCATCATTCCACCCTCTTCGCATTCTATATTCGGCAGGGGGTTACGTCAAGGATTGTGTGGAGGCGGTAGTCTTATAAAATTTTGTCCCCGACGCCTATCGTACATTTGTATCGTAACAATGTACCTGCTATAATATGGCGGCTATTTACAGAAGGAGACGACTTTAGAAGATGTTAGCCAAGGTGAAAACCGCTGCGGTAGTCGGTCTTGACGCCCAAGAAGTGGAAGTAGAAGTGGACATTCTGAGCGGCCTGCCTGCGGTGAATATAGTCGGCTTGCCCGATACTGCTGTTCAGGAGGCCAGAGAGAGGGTTCGCTCGGCTGTCAGAAATTCGGGGTGTCATTTCCCTATGAGGAGGATAACGGTAAACCTTGCCCCTGCCGACCTCAAGAAAGCCGGTCCTGCCTACGACCTTCCCATTGCAGTGGGCATCATTATCAGTTCTGAGCAGGTCTCGGTGGATGCCTCACAGATGCTTTTCCTCGGCGAGCTCTCCCTCGATGGCAGCCTGCGTCATACTCACGGCATCATATCTATGGTCGGTCTGGCCAAAGATAAGGGAATCTCCACAGTTTTCGTCCCTGCGGCAGATGCCAGAGAAGCTTCTCTGATTAAAGGTGTGACAATTATACCGGTTTCCTCGTTGTCTCAACTCGTCGGGCATCTCCGCGGGGTAGAGTCTATTTCAAGCTGTGTGGCTGATGATGTCACGCTTGAAGTGACTGAATACCCCTCGTCATTGACCAATCTTGCCCTCATCAAAGGCCAGGAGCATGTGAAGCGCGCATTGGAAGTAGCTGCTGCTGGCGGGCACAACCTGGTGATGAGCGGCCCGCCCGGGAGCGGCAAAACTCTGCTGGCACGTTCGCTGCCGTCCATTCTGCCCCAGATGGACATCGAGGAAGCTTTAGAGGTCACCAAGATTTATAGTGTGAGCGGACTTCTTCCCCAGGACACACCTCTCCTCAGGCAGCGCCCGTTTCGGGCACCGCATTATACTATATCTCACGCAGGCTTGGTCGGCGGAGGCCGCTGGCCCAGGCCCGGTGAGATAAGCCTCAGCCATCGGGGCGTTCTCTTTCTCGATGAGCTTCCCGAGTTCGGGCAAACCGACCTCGAGGTCTTGCGTCAGCCCCTGGAGGACAAAGTGGTCACCATCAGCCGTGCTCAGGGCAGCGTCACCTTTCCGGCGAACTTCATGCTGGTGGGAGCGATGAACCCCTGCCCCTGCGGCTATTACGGCGATCCGGTGAAGCCATGCACCTGTTCTCCGGTGGTGGTCTCCCGCTACCAGAAGCGCATTAGCGGGCCTCTGCTCGACCGCATCGATATCTTTGTTGAGGTTCCCCGCATCGATTATGAGAAGCTGACAGATGACAGGATGGGCGAGAGCTCCGAGGTAGTGCGGCAGCGCGTTGAGCAGGCGCGTTCCATTCAGCGTAAGCGGTTTAATGGGACGAAGCTGGCTTCAAACGCCGATATGACACCGTTGGAGGTGCGAGAGTTCTGCCGGGTGGAGCCCTCGGCGCAGAGCCTGCTCCAGGCAGCCATGAAGCAGCTATTTCTTTCGGCGCGCGCCTTCCATCGCATCCTCAAGCTGGCTCGTACTATCGCTGACCTCGCAGATGCTGAAACCATCTCGGCAAGCTATCTGGCCGAAGCTATTCAGTACAGGCCCAGGGCTCAGATGTAGCGTAAATATTCTTCAGCCAGTCTGTGGATGATGACTTCTGCAGCGAGCGGTCAAGAGGGGAACCGTCGGATTCTAATCGGTACTTATCTCAACCCGAAACGTTTAGCTCTTACCTTGAACTCTTCTTCGGTCTCGTCTTCCCAGGGAATATAGTGAATATCCTCCGGTCTTCTCAGCCCGTAAAGCAGGACATCAATTACTTCTCTGGAGGGGTTGCCGAGTTTGA
The DNA here is from genome assembly GCA_037441825.1 of Dehalococcoidia bacterium. Taxonomy (GTDB): domain Bacteria; phylum Chloroflexota; class Dehalococcoidia; order SZUA-161; family SZUA-161; genus JACWAE01. The sequence goes on from JBBIRL010000029.1 coordinate 10,615, forward strand.
TCACAGTCTCTTTTCTTACTGAGTAAACCTGGCCGGTTAATATAGTGGGCACGTTGGGGTAATAGACATTCACCAGACCGAAGTTAGCCTTTTCATTATTTAATCTTATTTTTTCTTCCGAAAGTATCCAGCCATAAGAAGGACAAGTCGGCGAATACAGGAAAAGGCACGGCGTCAGATTTGCTAACGTGTCGACGGTGATTATTTCCCCGCCCCTTCTGAAAAAAGTTCCCACAATGGGAACCCCTGAGAAAAAGTCACCTACCGTCGTTGCTTTCAATAGTACGCCGCTCAAGAAGAAGATTACCAGCCAAAACACTATTCCCAGACCCGTATAAACGAACCGATCGGGAAGAAAGAAAGTGAGGAATACGTGCCCATAGTGTTCCAGGTCTCCAAAAATGTAGACACAAACCAGGACCACTATAGCGATGGGGAGCCAGAAAATAAAGCCATATAAGAAGAACCCTAGCTGGTGCTTAGCGAACTTCACTTTTCCTCTTCTTTTACCCAGTAATTCGAACTCTACCAGATTAACATTCTCAGCGTAATGATGCAACCTTTATTATCTGCCACTGATCCGGTGGGTCTGGGAAGTGTTAACCGGGGTTAAAAAAGACACTTTGCAGGATGCAGTCCCTTTTCAGGCGGGCAGAAGCAGGGGGAGTTGACAGGCGAGGTTCCTGATGTCTCTGAATTGACGGTAAAGCCACGTAGTGATATCTTCCTCTTCGATACTTTTCCTGAGTGCCTCGGCTCTTCTTCTTCTCTCCGTATGGTCCATAGTCAATGCTTCGTAAAGTGCCTGGGTGGTTCCTTCCAAATCTGCCGGCGCCACAGAGATAACATTTTCCTTAAGCTGCTCGTAGGCACCGGCGGACTCTGATAGGACGAGAACGCCATCTCTGGCGTTGACAATGGGCCCCTCCTTAGCTACCAGGTTCATGCCGTCGATCACGGGGTTCACCAGGAGCACATCGTAGAGGCGCATGCCTGCTATTGACTGGGCATAGTTATTTTCGAAGAATAGTTTTATCGGCTGCCATCCTTCGGTTCCATACTTGGCATTTATGGCTTCCACAGAATCGAATATCTCCTGTGTGTATCTTTCGTACTGTTTTATCCCGGAACGGGAGGGAACGACAAAGCAGATGAGCTTGACTTTGTTTACGAGATGGGGATAACGCTCCAGCAGCATGTCGAAGGCTTTTAAGCCGCGGGAGATATTCTTACTTGGTTCTGCCCGGTCGACCCTCACTATGGTTTGTTCCCCAAGGTAGGGGCGCAGCTTTTCTTCGTATTCCTGAACCCGAGGTGAGCGCACTATTCTATGCAGCGCAGCGAGGTCGACTGATACCGGATACGATGCTATCTGGGTTTTACGGCCTCCGTGGACTACGGTGTGGCTCTCATAATCGACCTTGGCTCCTTCGATGAACATTTCACAGCTATGCAAGAAATAATGCACATCTCGGTTGGTTTGCAAGCCCACGATGTCAGCGGCGCAGAGGCTCCCCAGGATCGCCCTGCGCATGGGGTCGGGGAAAAGCTGCCAGTAGCTGGAGGCAGGCCAGGGGATATGGATAAAGTGCTGTAAGATGGCGTTGGGCATTTCCTGGCGCAGATAGCCGCCGACAAGGTATAGCTGATAGTCATGTATCATTACGAATGGAGACGTCCTGTCATGCGATGCTTCCTCAATAACGGCTTCAGCGAAAGCGCGGTTAACTGCGACATAGCCGTTATCCCAGGCATCGTAGACCTTGGCATCGACATTGGGGGTATAGGGCGAGTTCCACATGTAATGCTGGAGGAACCAGAGTAGTGGGTTGCAAAAGAGGTTGTAGTATTTGTGGTAGACGTTCCGGGGTGAGGTAACAAGGCGAAGATATAGTCTCTGCCCCGGCAGCGCTACCTGAAATCGGCCGTTTTGACCGGAAGCAGCCAGGCGGTCGCCTTCTCCCATAGTGCTGGCGACCCAGGTAAGCTCTACATATTTGCTGATAGCCCTGAGGGCAGTCACCACCCCGCCGGTGCCGCGGTTCAACTGTAACTCCCCGTTCTGCGCCACCCGATATTCAACGGGACCTCGATTGCTGACGAGGATAAGCCGCCTCTCGGCGAGCAATTCTTGACATAAATCTACGAGCTGGTCACCTGCATGCCCCAGCTTATATGGCATTTGCATGCCCTGAAATTAGCACATCACGCTCAGCTTGTCAACCGCACAATTGGGGAGTGCAGAGGGGCAAAGCCCCTCTGACGGGGGATTTGAGGGCCTGTCCCGAGCCCAGTCCTGAGCTTGCCGAAGGATTGTCGAAGGATGTCCCCCAAACCTAAAATCCCCCAAGATTGGGGGATACAGGGGGTTGAGAAGCGTTTGGAAACGCTCAACATCGCATTCTTAAATTGACATGTAGCTGAACTTATTCTAAAATCCCCAAGAGTAAAGATATAGCTTACTGGAGAAAAAATGACTGGTGATGAACTCAGGGAAAAGTTCCTTATTTTTTTTGAGCGTAAAGGGCACAAGCGCATTGAGAGCTCCTCTCTCATCCCTCACGGTGACCCCACGCTGCTATTGACCAGCGCGGGCATGGTGCAATTCAAGCCTTATTTCACCGGAGAGGCAGTGCCCCCCTCGCCGCGGCTGACATCGTGTCAGAAGTGTTTTCGCACCACCGATATAGGTTCAGTGGGCAATTTCAAGCACCTCACCTTCTTCGAGATGCTGGGCAATTTCAGCATCGGCGATTATTTCAAGGAAGAAGCGATAGCCTGGGCCTGGGAGTTTGTGCTGGACTGGCTCAAGATACCCAGGGAGAAGCTGTGGATAACCATTTTCCTTGATGACGATGAGTCCTTCGGCTACTGGCGTGATATAGGAGTAAGTGCGGAGCGCATCATTCGCTGCGGAGAGAAGGACAACTTCTGGGGCCCTGCCGGTGAGACCGGCCCCTGCGGGCCTTGCAGCGAGATTCACTACGATTTCGGCGAGCAATATTCTTGTGGGCCTGACTGCTCGCCGAGCTGCGGCTGCGGCCGCTTCCTGGAGATATGGAACCTGGTGTTCACCGAGTATTACCAGGATGCTAGCAAAAAGCGCACTCCGCTGCCCAGGAAAAACATAGACACAGGTATGGGACTGGAGCGGACGGCGACGGTCATCCAGGGGAAACGCTCCTTTTACGATACTGACCTGTTTGCGCCTATCATGCAGAAGGTCTCTCAGATTACTGGGCGAAGATATGGAGAGAACGAGAAGACAGACCGTGCCATGCGGATAGTTGCTGAGCACGGCAGGGCGGTGACATTTCTCATAGCAGATGGTGTCATTCCCTCCAATGAAGGACGCGGCTACGTGCTGCGGCGCATACTCAGGCGCGC
>JBBIRL010000030.1:0-13682 GCA_037441825.1 Dehalococcoidia bacterium
GGGGCCGGTAAAATTGCCGGGATACCCGGTGCAGTGTTTAAGTTACCTCAAACAGCCCTTTATCCGTGAGGACTGCTGTCAGATTTAAGGCTACTCCTAAAAAACATGCCTTTTTGGTATGAAGAAGCCCTCGGTCATCCAACCGGAGGGCTTTATTATTCTGCAAATAGTGCCATAGCCATTAGACACAGGGATAGTTATTCTCTGCTCGCAGCTTGAAGGTCTGAAAAAACTGCGTATGGCCCGTTTCTTGGCGCGAGTCAGCTAAATGGTTCTCAGGGCTTGACACTCAAGACAGTTGAGGTTTATCATCCGTTAAAAGGTCAGCCCAGTGCTGTTATGCCACTATTTCGGGTCGATATGGGAAATTCAAGATAAATTAATCTGCAGGAGGTAGTAGTTGCTAGAAGATATCACATTAAAGAGTTGCCTTGAATTCGCAGTAAAAACCGAGGAGGTCGGTTCACAGTTCTACTCCCGGTTGGCCAGCAAATTCACTAAACATGAAAGTATTTCGGGAATATTTACACAGCTCAGCAAAGATGAGGTAGTTCACAGGAATCAATTCGCCGAGCTTCTGAAAAAATTACCGGATACCAAAGGAATGATCGCATCTCCAGAGAAGAGAGAATATATTAAGGCTATGTCCATTTCTGAGTTCTTTTCGCCCAAACATGGCCCTTTTGCTAATATCGACAAAATAAAAGATCGCGATGATGCACTGGAAAAAGCTTTTGGATTGGAGAAAGCAACCCTTGGCTTCTATGAAGCTGTTCAGGATGCACTCGGGAAAAATGAGACACTATCACAAGTAATAGAGGCAGAGAAAGGGCACATCGTAACCTTAATGAAAGTGATGGTCACCGGAGCCAAATTTCGCAGCCTGCAGGATAGTTGGTGAAGTTGGCCTACCCCGGATTTATGTACGAACTGGAATGACAGATCGGAAAGAAGCGCATGAATGGAAAAAATACTGATTATCGGCTGTAAAAGAACGATGGACGACATTTGTATCGGTTGTTCCAGATGTATCGTAGCCTTCAACAGGAGAGAGGGTGAGTTCAGCAGATACAAGAATGTCGATGCCCAGATTATCGGTCTGCTCAATTGCGGAGACTGCCCCGGTGCGGGCATTGTACCAAGGCTGGCTCTATTCAATCTCTGGAACAAGCCCTGGGGGGAAAAACCAACCAGGATTCATATAGGACCTTGCCTTGCAGACCACTGTCCGCACAAGGAAATAATCGTCAACAAAATAAAGGCGAAGTCAGGTATCGAAGTAATCCTGGGAAGTCATCCCTATCTACCTGAAAATATCTTCGCCTAAGGCGTAACACCACTGGAGCTACGATGTTGAGGACGCGGTGGTAGCAACAGTCCTGCTTCTTCCCCGGTAAACAAGCTTAGCTAACCAGATGCTCATCTCATAGAGGACAACCAGTGGGACAGCGACCAGGCTCTGATTGATGGGATCAACTGTAGGAGTGATGACAGCCGCCAGAATGAAGGCTCCGATGATAGCCCACTTGCGCTGACGGGAGAGAGTCTGAGGCGAAATAATTCCCAGTTTGGCCAGAAAAGTTGTGACTACGGGGAGCTCGAAAACAACCCCGATGGCGAGCAGCAGCCTGGTGACGAGCGAAATGTAGTTGCCAATCTTGATCTGCGGGATAGCAATGTCACTGCCAAAGGTCACTAAGAATTTCATTGCGGGCGGCAATAGCACGTAGTAGCCGAAAGCGACTCCACCGGCGAACATAAGCGTTATCCACGGCAGCGCAAAGTATATATACTTTTTTTCCTGGCGGCTAAGTGCTGGAGAGACGAACATTATAATCTGGTACACGAAGAACGGCATTGCGAGCACGATGCCGCCGACAAGAGCCACCTGCATATAAGTGCCGAGCATCTCGGTCATTTCGGTAAAGATCAGATTTATGTGACCTGCCGGGGCAATCAAAAAGTGGAGAAGTTGCTTGGTAAATACGAAGCTTAAGATGGTAGTAATTACTAATACGATGGCCGACCAGAATAAGCGCTGTCGTAATTCGAGAAGATGCCCGATGACTGTATTTTTTTTGTCTTTGCTCACGAACTAGACGCCTCAGCCTTGCTCACAAATAAACTGTCCTCATCCCCCGCTTTCGCTCGCTACATACTTCTTTTGCCTTGCTAGGGACTTCTATTTTCTGAGCTTCCTGCTTGGATTTGCCCCTATTTTCTGGCTCTTCGTTCCCAAACTCGTTTTCTGCGTTTCCGCTTTGGATTCGCCCCCTTTTTCTAGCTCTTCCTCCCCCAGTTCGTTTTCCTGTGCCTCCTGCTTGGATTCATCCTTTTTCTCTGACTTGTCGGCCTCCAACTCTCTAGTCACTTCATTTGTAAGGTCCGAGGAAGCTTTCCGAAAGGCGCGAAAGGCTCTACCTAGGTCTCTGCCTATTTTGGGCAGCTTATCTGGCCCAAAAATCAGCAGGCCTATTATGAGAATGAGAAGTATCTCCATGGGCCCCAGGCCGAAAATATCCATCGCTGTCCGCTCTTTGCTGGGGTTTGCCTTCAAGCCATAACGTAGTGCCAGTTAGACCCTGGACATAGCAATCGCCGTTTGCTTACAGCCTTCTGAGGCTGATATTAGCCTTGCTTTGCCCGGGTCTTGGGGGTGGTTAATTTCCTGGTGGTCTTCTTGCGTTTTGGTTTTTCCTCTTCCTCGTCTTCCTCATCAAGGCCGTCTTTTGCTTTCCGGAATTCCCGAATGCTCTTACCTATGGCTCCGCCAATTTGTGGAAGTTTCCCCGCGCCAAAGATGATGAGAACTACCGCCAGGATTATCAGGGCCTCTGGCCATCCGAAGTCACGAAACACTGTAATCCTCCTCCTGCCATATTCGATGATTTATCTATTTGTGAGAGACTGCTACTGGTTACTGCCCTTCATATATTGTCGTGTCTACCTATGAAGAGAACAAGCCCCTAACTAAACAATATACTTCACCTTAAATAATATTGCAACTTCGCTCACCGCAGGGGGCTTGACACGCAGGTGCAGATAAAGCATAATCACTATGGAAAAACTGCGAAGGAAGGTTTCCCCCACCCAACGGCTGAGATGAAAAATTCCGGATTAAGTAACCTCATATTCAGTGCCAAGCTACCTCAAATAGAGCTGATAACCTATGGCAGCAGCCCCTATACGTTTAGCAGGAATAACTATGATTGTTTGCTCATCACTGACCAATTTCCCACTCTTAGTATGAGTTGTGACATTGGCCGAGGAGCTTAAAGGCATACTGCATAGACCTTACCGGAAATTAGAGTAAAGCCGAAGAAGTATAGAAATAAGTACTCAGGGGATGGTGGACTTAGGAATCTATTTGTGAAGTCAAACTGCTGTAGAGCATGTTGCATAGAAGCGTTTTATGCAATAAGCTCTACAGCTTAATATGTGAGGTAGTCTGCCCCAAATCTTCTGTATAATTTGATACTAAGCGGAGCGGCATATGTTAGTAGTTACATGCGTCAAACAGGTACCGGATACTACCCAGGTCAAAGTCGACCCGGTTACGGGGACTTTGGTCCGAGAAGGCGTGCCTTTCATCATGAATCCGTTTGATGTCCATGCTCTGGAAGAAAGCCTGAGATTGAAGGACAAATACGGCTTCCGCGTGGCAGTGCTCTCCATGGGTCCCCCTAACACTGAGGTTACTTTGAGAAAAGCTCTGGCTCTGGGAGCGGATGAGGCTATTCTTTTGAGTGACCGCGCTTTCGGCGGAGCAGATACCCTGGCTACCAGTGCGGTCCTGGCAGAAGCTGTTAAAAAGCTTGGGCAGAAGGAAGAAATAGCCATCGTAATTTGTGGTAAGCAGACCATCGATGGAGACACTGCTCAGGTTGGACCGGGCATTGCCACCAGGCTGGGCTATCCACAATTGACCCTGATCGACCTCATCGTAAATGTAGACCTGCAGGCCAAAAAGGTTAAGGTCAGACGGAGACTGGAAGGCCGGTACGAGATAGTAGAGTCACCACTGCCGGCGATGCTTTCAATACTGCGGCGAGCAAATCGCCCGCGCTATCCCGTTGTGCCGAGGCGGCTGATGGCACAGGATGCTCCAGTGGAGTTGTGGAATAACAAAGTGATGGGATTGAAAGAAGAGACTATCGGACTAAAGGGGTCTGCCACGCAGGTACGCAAAATCTTTTCGCCGCAGAGAACCAAAGGCGAGATACTGGGCGATGGGGTTAACAAACCAGAGGAAACTGCCAAGCTACTCATAGATAAGCTGACAGAAAAAAACATAATCTGTTTAAAATGAATTTCAACTTAAACAATTAAATTAGTAGAGGCACATATTTATGGAAGAAGAGAAAAAGATTAAAAGACCCCGCGGCGTAGCCCGACTCATCCCGGGTAAATGTATCGCCTGCGGAGCCCGTTGCGAGGCTTCCTGCAATAAAGATGCAATAGAGATGAATGCAAAGGGCGAGCCTGTCATAAATACAGCGAAATGCATCGGCTGTCGCAAATGCGTCAAGGTTTGCCCCTCCGAAGCTATAGAGATGTATTTCACTCCGGAGGAGCAGAAGGTCCTGGCTGAAATAGCAGCCAGGGAGAAAAAGGCGGGGGTCAAAGAAGTTAGCGCTGAGGAAGCTGCTACTTTAGCCGAGATAAAGGAATACAAAGGCGTGTGGGTCTTCGTGGAGCATACCGAAGGCGATCCTGCTGTGGTTTCCTGGGAACTGCTGGGTGCGGGGGCCGAGTTGGCCAAGAAATTGGGAGTTGAGTTGTGCTCGGTGGTCCTCGGCGATAAGGTCGAGAAACTTTGCCAGGATTCAATTGCCTACGGAGCTTCCAAAGTCTATGTGGTAGACAGTCCTGTATTTCATTACTACCGCACCGAGGCCTATTATAAAGCCATTTGCTATCTGGTGGACAAGTATAAGCCGGAGATTATGCTCATAGGCGCCACGGGTTTGGGAAGGGATTTGGCAGGAGCCGTGGCTACGAAACTAATGACCGGATTAACCGCTGATTGTACTGGACTGGCTATAGATGACAAAGGTTTCCTGCTGCAGACACGTCCGGCCTTCGGCGGCAATATCATGGCTACTATTTTGACGGAGCGGACAAGGCCGCAAATGTCAACAGTCCGTCCACACGTTATGACTATGCCAAGCTATGACAAATCCCGCAAAGGCGAGATTATCCGCGAAGCCGTGCCAATTAAGGAAGAGGAAATTGCTGTAAAGGTGCTGGAGGTGGTTGAGGACGCTAAAGGAGCGGAGTGCATAGATTTGGAAGGGGCTGATGTGATTGTCTCAGGCGGGCGAGGCATGAAAGCCAAGGAAAATTTTGCCATGTTGCAACAACTGGCAGATGAACTGGGTGGCGTGGTAGGTTGTTCAAGAGCTGTGGTGGAGGCCAAATGGATGCCTGTGGAACGACAGGTTGGCCAGACAGGCAAGACTGTCAGACCCAAGGTTTACATCGCCTGCGGCATCAGCGGAGCGATTCAACACCTGGTTGGCATGCAGAGTTCAGACGTAATCATAGCTATTAATCAGGACAAGCAGGCGCCCATCTTCGAGGTCGCTACCTATGGGATTGTGGGCGATGTCTTCCAGGTTGTTCCGGCCATTATCAAACGTATCAAAGAATCACGTGGCAAAACGTAATTTGAAATATGTCGAGAGGCCTAGAATTCTAGAATTATACAAGGAGTAGTAAGCCGTGTCGGTTAATGTAGCCATATTTATACCCGTTCTGGTGATCGCTGCAGCACTTTTTAGCTGGAGTTGTTACAGGCGTTTTCGCCTGGTGTTTCTGGGTAAACCTGACAACCGCTTCAGGCAGATTGGGAAGCGTATCAAAGGAATGGTATATTTCGCCTTCGGGCAGCGGTGCACTGTCTCTCATGGATACAAGTTCGGTTTAAACCATCTTGTACTGTTCTGGTGCTTCATGATCTTATTGATTGCCAACACCGAATTTCTGCTGCACGGCTTGTCCCCCAATGTCATTAGTTTTTCAAGGCTGCCTCACGGCGCGTACTACACACTGGCCTATATCTTCGATATTGTTTCCATCCTTGCTCTTCTGGCTGTTTGCCTTGCGATGATTCGCCGTTTGTTCTTCCCGCCGTCCTATATTCAGGCACGCAGCCGGGATGCTTTCACTATTCTGGGACTGATTGCTTTGCTGATGATAGCCTTTTTCGGCCTGCATGGCAGCGAGATAGCTAAAGATGGCGAAATTGCTGCCAAATACATGCCTATATCTAATGGGGTCTCTCATATTTTCTCAGGGGCTTCGGCAGGAAGCCTGGGAGCCTGGGGCAATGCTTTCTGGTGGCTCCACGCTGTAGTGCTGCTGAGCTTCCTGAACTATCTTCCTTATAGCAAACATATGCACATCCTTACGTCAATACCCAATGTCTTTTTCAGAAGTATGACCAAGGTTACCACCCAGCTCCCTGAGGAGTTTAAGAAAGGTAATACCTTCGGTGTAGAGCAAGTAAACCAGTTTCCCTGGAAAGGCTTGTTTGACTCTTATTCCTGTACCGAGTGCGGCCGCTGTTCGAATATGTGTCCTGCCACCTTTACCGGCAAGCTGCTGAATCCCAGATTGGTCATCCATGATATTAAGATTAATCTGCTGAGAAATGGTCCCCTGATTGCACAAAATAAGGCGACGAATATGCCCTTAATCGGTGGAGGCGAAGAGGGCAGTGTGGCTGAGGAGGTTCTCTGGGCATGTACCACCTGCGGCGCCTGCATGGAAGTGTGCCCCGTGTTCATCGAGCATGTGCCCCGGATTGTGGATATGCGCCGAAACCTGGTAGAGATGAAGGCTAAGTTCCCTACTGAATTACTGCCCTTTTTTGAGAACATCGAGCAGCGCAGTAATCCCTGGGGCATCGTGCCTTCAGACCGAACAAAGTGGGCAGCAGATCTCAATGTCAAGCCCTTTGAGGCGGGTAAGACCGAATACTTGTTTTATGTGGGCTGTTTCGGTGCTTTCGATGCCCGCAGCCGGCGAGTAACCTTGTCCATCGCCCAAATCCTGGATGCTAGCGGCATTTCCTGGGGTATCCTGGGGAAAGATGAATTATGCTGCGGCGATAGCTTGCGCCGCCTGGGCAACGAATTCGTTTTCGACCGTATGGCTAGAGATAATGTCAAAATTTTCAAAGACAAGGGCGTCAAGAAGGTCATCACTGAGTGCCCGCACTGCTATAACACTCTGAAGAACGATTATCGCCAGTACGGTATAGAGCTGGAGGTTATCCACCACACCGAACTGCTTCGTGACCTGATCAAGTCAGGTAAGCTGAGCCTGAACGGGAGCAAAGACCTGGGCAATGTAGTGTTCCATGATTCCTGCTATCTGGGACGCTATAATGATATTTACGAAGCCCCACGTCAGGTTATTACCTCGGTGACCCACCGTGTCCCGACCGAGATAGAACGTAACCTCGAAAAATCTTTCTGCTGCGGTGCCGGAGGCGGGCGAATGTGGATGGAGGAAAGCACCGGTAAACGTATCAATGTAACGCGCGTTGAACAGGCCCTGGAGAAAAACCCGAATACGGTCTGTGTATGCTGCCCATACTGCCTGACTATGTTCGAAGACGGGCTGAAAGATAAAAAGGCTGAAGAGAAAGTACAGGTTCTGGATTTAGCCGAGATCGTGGCCAGGGCGTTGAAAAAGTAGAATCCTTAGCGGTTATCCAGTTCGCCGAATTCGCACAGCCTGACGGTGGCTGTGATTAAGCCTGTTGAAATCAAATCCTCTCTATAATCGCACAGATCCCCAGCCCACCGCCGCCACAAATAGTGACTAAGCCATATCTACTCTTGCGCCTCACCATCTCATGAGCCAGCGTTACCAATCTCATAACACCTGTCGCACCAATCGGATGCCCCAGAGAAATACCGGAACCATTTACGTTTACCTTCCGGTCAAGATCCCTGGCCTTTATTCCCATCAACTTTATATCCGCCAGTGTTTGGGCAGCAAATGCCTCCTGAATTTCAATTAAATCTATTTCATCTATATGAAGTCCAGACTTTTTAAGGGCTTTGTTAACCGCCACAGGAACAGATGGATAAGTTAAGGCAGGGTCTGCACCTGCAACAGCGAATGACCTCAGATATGCCAGGGGCTCAATGCCATGCTCCTTAGCCTTTTCCAATGTCATTAAAACGACTGCAGCAGCCCCATCATTTTCGCTGGAGGAGTTGCCGGCGGTGCAAATTCCACCCTCATAGATGGGCTTGAGGCCGGCAAGCTGTTCTAATGAGGTGTCCCGCCTCGGCGTTTCATCCGCGTCTACGATCGATTTATTCCCTTTACGTTGCGGTATTTCAACAGCAACTATTTCCTCCTTAAATTTTCCGGCATCTGCTGCTGCGATTGCTCTTTGATGTGAGCGTAACGCCCATCTATCAGCCTCTTCACGGCTAATGGCCTCTCTCTTCGCTGCCGTTTCCGCCCATGTCATCATTGAATTGAGCTCTCCGAATCTGTCAATGGGCTGATGCATCGGCCTTCCGCGTAGAATCCTGTCGTAGAGAGGGATCCCCCACAGCTCAAGACTACCGTGCCCCCGGGGGGAAAACCCCCATTTTCGATCCGTTTTGCCGCCTAACCCCCATTTGATATATTCACCCGGGATATAGAATTCGGCGCGGCTCATACTCTCGGCACCGGCAGCGACAGCAATTTCGGCTTCCCCGGTTTGGATCAACATTGAAGCAGACCAAACTGATTGGATGCCGGAGCAGCAGCGGCGATCCAGAGTAAATCCCGGAATTTCGACAGGCCACCCGGCCTCAAGCAGAGCCAGGCGGGCCAGATTAGCAGCTTCACCGTTGGCATAGGACTGGCCTAGAACAACCTCTTCAACTTCATCTGGCTTAACTCCGCACCGCTTGATGGATTCATTTAGAACTAATGCAGCAAGTTTTTCTAAAGGGACATCACGGAGAGCACCGCAGTAGGAGCCAATAGGGGTCCTCACAGCACTGGCAATAACAACTTGTTTCATATTTAACCCCGGACTCTGTACTTTCCCCGATAATTATAAAGGTCAAGAAATACAGGTTGTTCAGGTCCCTCTATTCCCAGTCTTGTGAGATTTTGCACCTTCGAATGCAGAAAATCCGGTTATGTCACGTCCCAGGATCAGCGTGTGCATATCATCAGTTCCTTCATAGGTATATACCGCATCGAGATTTGCCATATGTCTTATCGGAGAATAATCCAGAGATATGCCATTGGCCCCCAGCAGTTCACGAGCAGTCATGGCACAGCTCCGTGCCATAGCTACATTATTTTTCTTGGCCATTGAAATCTGAGGCGGCCTTGCCTTTCCTTCATCCATGAGCCTTCCCAGCCTGTAAGATAACAGTTGCCCTTTGGTAATCTCTATTAACATTTTCACGAGTTTTTCCTGCACCAACTGGAACGATGCAAGAGGAGCGTTGAACTGTATCCTTTCCTTTGTGTAGTTCAGAGCCGTCTCATAACAGTCCATGGCAGCCCCTACCACCCCCCACGATATCCCGTAGCGGGCTATGTTCAGACATGAAAAAGCAGACCCAATCCCCGCTGATTCCGGCAAGATATTATCGGCCGACAGTCGGAAAAAGCCAGCTCACCAACATCCCCTGCACGCATGGAACCTTTGCGACTCTGGAAACTCTGGCTAAAACCTTCTGTGCCGCGCTCCACTATGAAACCTCTAATCCCTTTATCTGTGCGAGCCCAAAAAACCGCCATATCAGCAACGGCTGCTTCGCTTATCCACTGCTTCGTTCCGTTGATAATCCACCCTTTGCTATCCTTCCTGGCCACAGTCTCCATTGAGGCTATGTCCGACCCGTGGTTTGGCTCTGTCAGCCCGAAACACCCGATGACTTCGCCCTTCGCTATTAAGGGCAACCACTTGCGCTTTTGCGCCTCTGAACCAAAGTGCAGTATGGGATACATTACCAGCGCCGATTCAACTACAATCAGACTTCGGAGTGCGCTATCTACCCTTTCTGCTTCCTGGCATATAAGTCCATATGTTACGTAGTTCGTGCCGGCGGCCCCATATTCACGAGGAACGAATGCACCGACAATCCCCAGCCTCCCCATTTTGAGAGCCAGCTTCTTGACATCGAAAGGCTTCTCATGATGAAAAGCGTCGACAATATGCGGCTTAATCTCCTGTTCCATAAATTCCCTTACTTCATTCCTGGTCATCTTCTCTTCTTCAGAGAACAGCTCATCCAAGTCATAATAGTCCAACCATGTGAAACCCATAGACAATCATCCTCCTCAGTAGACCTTCCACGTTTAGCGGAGGTGCAACTATCACGTACTTGTAGCTTTAATAATTGTGTTTCGGTTCATTGCTGCGTCCAGCTTACTTGACAGCAATATTGTTGTCAATTTTTAAGGTTGGATCTCCTCTGCCCTAGGAGATATTGATGATCTGCGAATTCAAGCTGGATTTGACCTTAGAGTAATAGGCGGCGGTAGCGAGTGCTTTAATGGCGAGTTCGATATCGAAGTAAGCCGGTAACCCGCGTCCTTGCACCTGGCGTTGCAGTTCTTCCATGGCGGCGAGGTCCGTTCCATAGATCCAGAAGCTCACTGGCTTCGTAGCATTTTTCATCAAGCGGCCCAGTATATCCATATATATCGGTGTCTCTGCGCCCGAGCTGGCATAGAGAGTAGCAGCTACGCAATCTACATTCGGATCGTCCAGCACCGCGGCGATTGTCTCTTCCAGAACAGGCAATGGATTATCTGAAACAGGTATAAGCGGACCTAGGTCAACCGGATTTCTAGCAAGCTGGGAGGATAATTTGGATAACCTTCTGATTGTTACCGGCGAAAAGTCGGCAATAGAGAGGCCGCATTCTTCCGCAGCATCGACCGATACTACTCCCACACCACCGGTAAAAGTGATGATGCCGATTCTATTGCCTCGGGGAAGCGGCTGATTAACGAACACCCTGGGTATTTCCCAGAATTCCCGCCAGGTATTTAAACGAATAGCACCCGCCTGCCTGAACGCAGCATCATAGATTCTTTCGCTTCCGGCGAGTGAGCCCGTATGAGAAGCAGAAGCTTTGGCACCCCGCTCGGTCCGTCCCGGTTTCAGGATCAACACGGGCTTGCGCGCTGCTACTTTCCGGACCGTATCGATGAATTTGTGGCCATCTTTAACATCCTCAATATGCATGGCGATTACACTGGTATGAGGATCATGCGATAGATAGTTCAAAAGGTCAGCCTCATTCACATCGCACTTGTTGCCCAGGTCGCACATTTTGCTGATAGGATAAGCCTGGTCTTTCAGAGGTTGTCCCTGGGCGCCAACAATACCACTCTGGCTGCAGTAAGCTATGTTTCCCTGATAAATCTTGTCGTAGCTAATGAAATAGGGATTAGTCACCAAACCGTTTTCGGTGTTGAGGATGCCGATGGTGTTAGGCCCCATGATGCGGAGCCCGGTGCGATGACTTATTTCAACAAGCTGTCGCTGCAGGCCGGCCCCGCTCTCCCCGGTCTCGGCAAAACCATCGGATACAATAATAGCGGCCTTTATACCTTTCCGTGCACATTGGTCGATGATACCCGGCACCGTCTGCTTGGGCGTAATCACGATTGCCAGGTCAATTGGGTCATCGACAGCGCTCACATCTGGATAAACCCTCAGACCGAGGACTTCTTTGTATGACGGGTTGACAGGGTAGATTCTACCTGTGAAATTAAATCGACGCATATTTTCTATTGCCGTATAGCCGAGCCCGCCCCATTCTCTCATAGAACCCACTACAGCTATTGCCCCGGGCTCAAAAAACGCTTTGATGTCGCCATTTGCATGTAAATTCATCATAAACCTCTTTGTTAATTGATTGCTTCAGAAACTCGGGGCATTGAGATTGATCCTAAACATTGCGCCGGAACAAAGTCAATGAACCTCTTGCCTACCTGGCAGTCATTGTACCACTTCTTGTGATAAGTAGCGGCACTCGGCAACAAATGTTTATTGACACTCCTTGAACCGAGTGCCATAATCATCGTAATAGTAAATCCCTCTCCGGCAGCGCCTTTTATAATACTGTACCTCCGTTGATAGCAGACCGCAGTATCAGGAATCTGTCCTAAGCTAATCTTTGGACAGCCACCTTGGATTAGAGCCGATTCTGATTAGCTAAACCAATCGGACTATGAGCCTGCCGAAGACCGGGCCGATAAAGTGACGCATGAGGGCTATGAGTGGTGCGGGATATTGTCCAGCCAGGTCCTGGCAGTAGTCGTCCAGGGTCTTGTGCTGATACTTGAGCAGTTCCTGCGATTTGGTTGTATCGTACCAGTGTAGGGGAAATGGCTCCTCGGAGAACTTATGGCGCGGAGGCAAAGGCAGTCCAAAGGTATTCAGAGTAGCTCGCAGCATGTCTTCATACAGCATCTGCTGGCTAGGCCCGCCGCCAATCATCAGGGTGCTGCCTTTCACCCTATCGAAGTTCTTCACGGCGTTAAGGATGGCGAGAGCCAGGTCGTCTGCGTGGCAGAACTCCACCCGGTTCTTCAGGGGTATGGTGAACGCCTGGGTCTTAAAATCACTGATTCTACGCCTCGGGTCCGGTACTGAGGTCAAGCGCAGGATTGCGTATCCAATCCCTGACTCTCTAATCAAGTTCTCTGCCCTAAGCTTAGTCTCGGCATAGACAGATGTGGGGTTGCAGGGGGTACGGTCAGAGCTAAGCAACTCGGTGGCGTCCGGGCACGGGCCAAAAACAGCAGCCGATGACGTGAACACGAAGGGAATCTTCTCTGCCCGCTCTTTAATCAAGTTCACCACTGTCCGAGTGCCCTCAACATTGACCCTGGTAGCCAGTTCGGGTTTTGCCTCAGTAAATGGCTGTACGAGTCCTGCCATATGGACTACCGCGTCCACTCCATTCAAAGCTTTCTTGACCGAATCAGGCTGGGTTATGTCACCCCATACGATCTCCAAATCTGAACCTAAACTCTTGCCCTGCTTTTTATGACACAGCAGGCGCACATTGAATCCGTCTTTTACAAAGGCTTTGCAAACACCAATCCCCAGGTGTCCGGTCCCGCCTGTAATCAGTACACGCATGCCTCACCCCCATTGCTCCAGGCAAAGCCTGAAAGTGGAGCGACGCTAATTCATAACCAAAGGGTTACTGGCTAGTCGAGGGATATTCATGTATTCCAGATAGCGCAGATTAGAAACCGGAAGCAGGTACTAATACAAGCTATGTCGATGTTTATATAACATCCAACTGAAGACACACTCCTATTTGTTCTGGTTTCTCTGTATGTACTTTAACCGGCATAGTAACTGCTTCAGGGTTTCCAGGGGACTTCTGCAACTTCATATCAAGCATCTCCAGCGCCTTGAGTTGCAGCGGCCTGGTCAGCTTCGCAAGCTGTTCGAGTTCTTCCTCCGACATAACGGACATGGTCTCGGCAATCACATCCTTCAAAATCTCTATCGCCGGTGCGCAGGCCTTTCTACCCTTACGGGTCAGTTTCACTTCTGTGTACGGGTGACCCGGCTTTTTGGGTATTCTTACTACAAGCCCTTCCCTTTCCATCCGCTTGAGCAACCCCGCAACAGTATGAGGGGCACGAAATACCAGCCGCGCTATCTCAGC
>JBBIRL010000031.1:0-8549 GCA_037441825.1 Dehalococcoidia bacterium
ACATCGCCCCTACCATTATGCTCTCCACAAGCTCCCCTGAGCGTTCGGTGGAGCTAAGGATATTGCCTCCCAGATGCTCCACAAGCTCGCCGACGCTTACGGTGAGCAGTGCGCGGTCTTCGGGCAGCACCCCCAGAACTTTGATGCCGCTTTGCTCTATTGCCGGCACAATAGCGGCTTTCACTGAACTCATCCTGCGCTGTGGCACAGCGTTGATAATCACGCCGAGGAGATGCCCGCCCGGCATCCTGGCTGCGTCCACGACCTGGCTGACCCGGAGGCCGCTCTCATAGCGGACGATAAGGATTGCCCTGGCACCCAGCGTTTCTATAATTCGACTTCCCGCAAGCGCCGGGCCGCTGCCCGCTTTGAAACCGCTTACACCCTCCAATAGAACCACATCCTTACCCTGAGAAACCCTGGTGTAAGCCTCTTTCGCCTTGTTGAGCCAGGCAGGTTCCTTTTCGTTCGCCGTAGCCAGGAAATCCTTGGCGCTGAGGTTATTGGGGCAAAGCAGCTCGACAGGTTCATCAAGGGCCAGTGTAAGTTTCATGAACTCGGCATCTTTATCGGGGGCGTCAGCCTTCTCGGCCAGGATAGCTACGGGCTTGAGAAACCTTACCTTCAGGCCATCTGCCTTAAATATTTTGCCCAATGCGGCACACAGGGCGCTTTTCCCGGCTGCTTCACCCATAGACGTAAGATACAAAGCAATCATCGTAATCCCTCGGTCTGAAGACCAATTCTAGCTTCGGCGAATCTCGCTACTAAAGTATATCACATCTCCAGCACCTGTCCAATGCTGCGAGCGGTCTCGAAAAAAAGGCTGACTTCTGGTACAATGCCCAAGGCATCCATTGTCAGGCCTTTCGGGCAACAGGAGGGCAAATGAAGAAGCTATGGGCATCCTGGAGGGTCGAGTACATACGAAGTGAGAAGGCGAAAGGATGTATCTTTTGTCAGAAGCTCGAGGAGAACAAAGACGAACAGAATTATATTCTCTTCAGGGGGAAGACGAGCTTCGTGCTTTTGAACAAGTATCCCTATAATCCCGGGCACCTGATGGTAGCGCCCTTCAGGCATCTGGCCACACTCGATGAGCTAACCGATGAAGAGCTTTTTGAGCACTTTGACTCGGTGAGAAGTAGCGTCAGAGCGATAAAAGAGGCGTACAAACCCAAGGGGTTCAACATCGGCATAAACCTGGGACGGGTGGCAGGGGCTGGAGTGGAAGGCCATGTCCACACCCACGTTGTGCCCCGCTGGAATGGCGACACCAATTTCATGCCTGTGTTGTTTGATACTAAAGTGTTATCGGAAGCATTGGCTTCGACTTATGCCCAGTTGAAAGAAGAAATCGCCCTGAATATGCGGAGAACCTGATTTCTGAAGGTAGAGACACTTCCCACCGTGGCACTTGAGAGCGCCCCAAGTCTAAAAAGTCCCGCCGGACAGGAGTCGGAAAAATCTTAGACGAGTGTCAGTAAAGGTTGGGGGGTAGAAAAATTATTGTAAACTCCCTCAGTAAATCACTAGACATTTACTGCGCGTTAACTTATAATAATTAAATAGGGTGATAGTGATCTATTTCACAAAATTGTAGCGGATGAGCGGGCTGCTACGGAGGCAGTAAGCCGCAGCAATGACAGAGAGGATCACTTGGAACTACGTTCGTCCCCTTTGCCTTGTATTGCTTTGGGCAAGTGGTGACTATCTTTCCCACTGGTTCTCTGCTTACTATTTGAAATTCTCCCACTTAGAAATATTACGATCCAATCTATGCCTATCTCAATAATTAGAGAATAGTTCACATAATCTGCCAAGGAGGCCTGACGATGTGGAAGACTGAAAGTAAAGGGATAGCCCGTGCTGAGGCAGCAGTGAAACAATTTCTGCCTCCCTGCCAGATAAAATGTCCCATCAATGAGGATATTCAGCGCACAAATGTGCTCATATCGCTACTTCCTGAGGACCCGCATCTGGCGCGAGAGGGAATAATTCAAATAAGTGATTACCTGTACAACAAGAACCCCTTTTTCAACATCTGCGGCTATATCTGCGGACTGTGCGAGCTCGAATGTAATTACAAGGCTAGGGGAGGGGCTATCAGGAGGAGGCTTCTCAAGAGGTTCCTGTCCGATGTCTATACCGATTATCTGAAACAGAAAGAAGAATTCAGTGTAGTCAAGGACAAGGAGAATGTCGCTGTTGTAGGCGGAGGCCCGGGCGGGCTGATGTGCGCCTATGCACTGAGTAAAAAGGGATACAGGGTAACGATATTCGAATCTTCCAATCGATTGGGTGGAGCGCTCTGGTTAATTCCGAACTACCGTTTGCCCGAAGATGTTTTGAAAACAACCGTTGATAGTTTAGTGAGGATTGCCGGAATAGACGTCAAATTTGGCGCGAAGCTGGGTGAGGGCAAACTTACCATCGAGAGATTAAAAAACGAAGGTTACAAAGCTGTTTTCTTGGCTAAAGGAACGCCTTATCCCAGGGTCTTAACATTCGATGGAGCTGTTGTAGAAGGGCAGGACCTTTCGGGTGTCATGTACGGTCATACCCTTCTTTATGAAGTCAGCCACGGCAACATCGGGTCGAATTATTTTAAGGGCAAGAAGCTGATTGTAATCGGTGGCGGTAATGTGGCCTTCGATGTTGCCAGGACATCGAGGAGGCTGGGTGGAGATGTCACCGTTGCTTGTTTGGAAGCTGAAGACAAATCTTCGAGGGATGGCATCCCTGCTGACGAAGAGGAAATAAGCGCAGCCTGGGAGGAAGGGATAAAGATAATCTACTCTCATGGTGTAAGAAAGATTATCGGAGAACATGGGAAATTTAAGGGGATTGAGTGCCCCAAGTGCACCAGCGTATTCGATGAAAAAGGTTTTAACCCTAAATTCGATTGTTCCGACTGCTTAGACTTACATGCAGACATGCTCATAATCACCGTGGGGCAGGTGGCCGACAGGGCTTTCTTGCAAAGGGAAGGGCTTATGGATGAGAGAGGCAGGCTTGCGGTCGATCCCTTTACATTGCAGAGTATGCAGAAGGAACAGGTATTCATAGGCGGGGATGTCAGGAGAATAGGATTCATGGTGGAGGCCATGAAAGAAGGGATAGTAGCTGCCGACTCGATTGAGAGATACTTGAGAGGCCTGGATATGAGGGAGGGGAGGCAGAGGGATTACGAAGGGTATGGCCTTCCACTGAGGAAGAGCTACAAACCTGAAAGCGAAGTGGTCTGGATACCTCCTGAGAAGAGAATGCACTTCCAGTTGTTTGAGAGAGGGCTTACGCTGGAAGAGGCAAGGGCGGAAGCCAAGAGATGTACTACCTGCGGCCCATGCGTGTCCTGTAAAGCCTGCATTTCCATCGGTTTCGAAAAGTCCTTGTATGCGGTCGAGGTAGACAGGGAAAAATGCAGCGGCTGCGGCATATGCGTATTTGCCTGTAACTACAATGCCGCCCACCTGGTTGAAACCGAGGCGAGAATTTCATCCGCTACGGACATGTTTAAATGCAAATCTTGCGGCATGTGTGTCGTAGCCTGTCCCTCGGGTGCCAGAAAATTGGTCGATGATGATACTGAGCGGAGAATTGCCAGGGTTATGGCATCTCTGTAACAAATACTCGAAGAGGAGAAGAAATGAGCAGCTATGAACCTAAATTAGTGTGCTTTTCCTGCAAGTTCGGCTGGGGATATTTGAATAATGAAGAGGCGTTGGCGAAGCAGATAAAGAACTGGGTGCCTATCATCTGCAGTGGTAAAGTCGATAGTTCTCACATACTTACTGCCTTCCGGCAGGGGGCTGATGGCGTGCTTATACTGGGTTGCCGGGGAGGTGATTGCCATTACCAGGATGGTAATTATGAGGCGAGGAAGAGAGTTTACCTGCTCCATAGAATACTTGAGTCCTACGGAATTGAGAAGGAAAGGCTCAGGATCGAGCTGTCGATAGACCCCGAAGGGAGCAAAATCCCGCAGCTTGTGAAGGAGATGAGCGACAGAATCGCAAAACTTGGCCCTGTGAAGAAGATCGGAGAGCGTGTCAAGACTGCGGCAGTGGCCTAAGAAAGAAAGGAAGCTAAGATGGCAGATAAACCGAAGGTCGCTATTTGCTGGCTCGGCGGATGCGGTGGTTGCGATGAGGCAGTTGTCGATATAAACGAAGTGCTTCTGCGTGTGGCGAATGCTACTGACCTGGTATTGTGGCCGGTTGCACTTGATTTCAAATACGACCATATTGAAGCGATGCGCGATGGCGAGATTGCTTTGAGCATTATCAATGGGAATGTGAGGAACTCCGACCAGGAGGAAGTAGCCAAATTGCTCAGAAAGAAGTCTCAACTGGTTTTGGCCTTCGGCGCCTGTGCCTGTTTCGGCGGAACGCCGGGACTGGCGAACTTTACCACCAAAGAGGATATTTTTAACTGGGTCTACCGGGACGCCCCAACGGTGGTTAACCCCAATGGAAGCTACCCCCAACCGAAAAGCCAGGTCGATGGGAAAGAGTTGACATTGCCCAAATTCTACGAGCAGGTTTTCGCCCTCAATCAGGTGATAAATGTTGACTATTACCTGCCGGGCTGCCCCCCTCCTCCCTATTTGGTAATGAATGCCGTGAGCGCAGTGCTCGAGGGTAAACTGCCCCCCAAAGGTTCGACATTGTCGCCTCACAGAGCCTTGTGTGATACCTGTCCCCGGAATAAAACCAAACCTTCCAGGATAGCCCTGAAGGATATCAAGAGGATTCACGAGGTCGAGGCCGACCCTGATTCTTGCTTCCTTACGCAGGGAATAATCTGCCTGGGACCTGCCACTCGCGGTGGGTGCGGAGAGTCCTGTATCAGTATTAATATCCCCTGTCGGGGTTGTTTCGGCCCGGTTGAGGGGGTAGTAGACTCAGGGGCAAAGTTCGTCTCTGCTCTGGCATCTATCATCGATGCAGAGGATGATGAGGAGATGAAGAAGGTTATCAGCAAAATAGACGATCCTGCGGGCTATTTCTATCGTTTTTCATTGCCCGTCTCACTCTTGAGGGGCAAAAGGTTCTAACGAACTTGAGGAGCTGAGAAAATGGCTAATAAGGTAACGATAAACCCGATTACCAGACTTGAAGGACATGGGAAAATCGAGGTCTTTTTGGATGATAAAGGTAATGTGGAGGACGCCTACTTCCAGGTAGTCGAGTTGAGGGGATTCGAGAGGTTCTGTATCGGCAGGCCTGCGGAGGAGATGCCGAGGATAGTGCCTAATATCTGCGGCGTATGTCCTACTCCTCACAATATGGCGTCTACGAAAGCCCTTGATGACCTGTACAGCGTTGAGCCAACCCCTACTGCCAAGTTAATCAGGCAACTCCACTTAAATGCATTCTATATGGAAGACCACTATATCCACTTCTTCTTCCTGGCTGCCCCGGATTTCGTGGTGGGCCCGGATTCTGACCCCGCATTGAGGAACATCGTTGGTTTAGTGAATAAGGTGGGAATCGATATAGGTGGTAAGGTAATAGATGTAAGGAAGAGGTGCAGGGAGATAATAAAGCTCATAGCCAGCAAGCCGTGTCACCCTGAAGGAGGCTTACCAGGAGGAGTTCCCAGAGGTATTACTGAGGAGGAGAGGAAATGGATAAAGGAGACAGCCGACTTCACTGTTGAGTTTGCTCGTTTCGCTTTGGAGATATTCAAACAGGTGGTCCTGGATAACAAGGAGTACCTGAAGCTGGTCCTCAGTGATGCTTATAAACTTAACACCTACTACATGGGGATGGTAGATGAAAGTAAGAGAGTTAACTTTTATGAAGGGAAGTTGAGGGTAGTCGATCCCAGCGGGGCCGAATACGCGCTATTTGACTATCGCGATTACATTAGCCACATAGGGGAGTGGGTCGAACCCTGGACATACGTAAGGTTGACGCATCTGAAGAAAGTAGGGTGGAGTGGTTTGCACGACGGTGAAGGGACCTCATTGTATCGGGTTGGACCTCTAGCCAGGCTGAACGTAGCCGAGGGTATGCTGACGCCGCTGGCGCAAAAGGAATATGAGTCCATGTTCGATACATTAGGTGGTAGGCCGAGCCATCATACGCTGGCTTTCCACTGGGCCAGATTAATAGAAGCACTTCAGGCTGCGGAGCACATGCAGAGAATCGCTAATGATCCCCTGCTGACCAGTAAAGACATACGCAATATGGGCCTCAAATTGAAGAGGAGAGGGATAGGTTGCGTCGAAGCAGCTCGGGGCACGTTAATTCACCATTATGAGACCGACGAGCGAGGTATAATCACGAAGGTGAACCTGATTGTGGCAACCCAGCACAATGCTGCTCCAATATGTGTATCGGTGAAAAAGGCTGCCCAGGGCTTTGTAAAAGGCCCCGAGGTTAAGGAGGGGCTGCTCAATATGGTGGAGATGGCGTTCAGAGCTTATGACCCCTGCCTTGCATGTGCCACCCATACCTTGCCGGGCGAGATGCCCTTGGTAGTGAATATAAGGGATAAGCACGGCAATTTGATACGGTCTGTGCAAAGAGATTGACTTCGGGCCACAAACTGAAGTATATGTGGGTCTACTAGAAGCAGAAATACACATATTTCTCCGGTTCGTCGCCTGCAGATTTGCCGGGAACAGCGTTATTAAGCTTGATACATCGTCTTTGGCTGGGTCTGAGAGATTGAAGCTAGAGATTAGATGGTATTAAAAAAGATAGATAACGTGATCCCTCAAGAACAAACTGCGAGAGAACAGCCCCCTGAGGAGAGAGCCTTGTTATTTCGCCTCGGGGTGTATGTTAAGCTGAGGTGGCTCGTTGCTCTCGGGATCATTGGTTGTACCTTAGTTGCATCACAGGTATTTGACATTGGCTTCCCCACCCTCCCGGTGTACATCATTTGCGCTGTTATCGCTTTGTATAATCTTCTGTTCTTCCGCTGGACGCAGAGTCTGCAAAAGGAAGAAGCTGGACTGGTCGTAAAGAAAGCTCAGAACCAGGGGAATATCCAAATCCTTGTTGACCTGGTAGCGCTCACTGTACTTCTACATTACACCGGCGGCATAGAAAATCCATTCATATTCCTTTATTTGGCCCATACAATTGCAGCAAGCATAGTGCTTCCTAAGAGGCAGGCATATATATTAGCCACCCTGGCTATATTTATGATTACCCTGGTGGTGTCCCTGGAGTACGCCAATGTAATACCCCATGTTAATCTGGAGGGATTTGCACTTCCTGACCGCTATAAGCAATTCAGCCGTGTGATTGGTGTGCTATTTACAGTAGCAACTCTGGTCTATGGCTGCACATATGTGGTCACTGCTGTTTCCGGGGAACTGAGAAGAAGGCAGCGAGAAATGGTGAGATTGAGAGACCAGCTTCTTGAGAAAAGAACTATGGAACTGGAACGGGCATCCGATGAGATAGCCAAACTGGAAGATGAAAGGCGCCGTTTTGCCCGGTTCCTCGGTGTTGTTGCTCATGACCTCCAATCCCCCCTTGTCGCTACACAAAGTTTCATATCCTATATATTAGATGGATTTACCGGGACGATTACAGACGGGCAAAGAGATTTACTGGAAAGGGGTGTTCGTAGAATCGATGGGCTCCTGACATTGATCACCGACCTGCTGGATATCCCTCGTATAGAAACCGGTCAGATAACGCGAGAAATGCGGGAAATCTCTTTGAATGAAGTGGTCAAACGTTCCCTTGAGGGCCTTGATAATCTGGCACAGCAGAAAGGATTAACTCTAAAAGTGGAACTGCCCGAGAGTGCGCCCAAAGTAAATGGGGCGAGCCGCAGGCTGCAGCAAGTGATAACCAATCTGGTAAGTAACGCTATCAATTACACAAACGAGGGTACGGTGTCGGTCAGGGTCGTTGACAGCGACAACGAGGCACTTGTTGAGGTTGTAGACAGCGGAATTGGCATCTTACCCGAGGACTTACCCCGGTTGTTTAATGACTTCTTCCGTGGCAGCAATGTGGGTAGCAAGGGAACTGGATTGGGACTATCTATATCCAAGAGGATAGTCGAGGCTCATGGTGGTAGAATATGGGCTGAAAGCCCTGCCCCTGAAACTAAGAAGGGGAGCAGGTTTGCCTTCACGATTCCGAAGAAGCTAATGGCTGCGCCTGAAGAGAAGCGGAAATAAACCCGAGTTAGGTTGTAGTAAATAAAATAGATAAGGAGGGAATCGCACATGAAACGTAAACCCAAGGTTCTGGTTATTGATGATGATGTTGATCTTGTGGCAGTAATGAAAGGGACTCTGGAAAGTAAGCCTTATGAGGTGATAGTGGCCTATAATGGAAAAGAGGGACTGGAAAAGGCCAAAAACGAAAAACCCGATTTAATTCTCCTGGACATAATGATGCCGGTAATGGATGGATTCAACTTTGCTGAGCAATTCGGTAAAGACCCATCGCTGGTAAAAATCCCGGTCCTGGCGCTCACCAGCTTTTCGGACTCATTAGGGCAGCCGTTCCCATTCCAGGTTTCCGAGTATCTTCGAAAACCCCTGAAGCCTAAGGAGCTAGTCGCTA
>JBBIRL010000031.1:8559-13440 GCA_037441825.1 Dehalococcoidia bacterium
GAAGGGACTTTAGCCCTATTAAGAATGGGCTCTGCCTGGCAGCAAAATGAGGCTGGAGTGTTTTTTAATGTAGCCGTCGCGGTTTAACGCGCGCTGCTATTATTCATCTCGCCGAATTCGTATAGTGCGACAGCGGCTGCCACTAAACCTGCGGTCTCTGCCCGCAGTATACGAGGGCCCAGGCTCACAGGCACGACCCCACAACTTTGAGCGATGTCTACCTCATGAGGAGAAAACCCGCCCTCAGGGCCGACGAAGATGCTGAATGTGGGGGTTTTCTCTGTTTGGTGATAGACCCTGAGGACATCGCTAATGCTTCTTATTCTTTCCCCCTCACAGGGAAGGAGTGAAATTCCGCTTGCAGACCTGCATGACTTGGTGAAACTGATAGGATTATGCAGAACGGGCAGCTTTCCGCGCCTGGATTGTTCCGCAGCTTCGATGATGATGCTTCTCCAGCGGCTGAGCCGTCTGCCATCCGGTTCGCCCCCTACACACCGTTCGCAGACCACGGGGACAAAGTCGGCTACCCCGATTTCCGTACATTTCTGAAGAACAAACTCGAAATTGCTTCCCTTGAGCAACGCCTGATACAGGGTGATTTTCGTGCCAGGCTCAGCAACAGCCGGTGATTTACTGATTACCCTTCCTTTAACTTTGCTGCCGTCCACTTTTTGGAGCTCGACCTCGTATTCCCAGCCGCTATTATCGAGGACAGTAATAAGATCGCCGGCTCCCAGGCGGAGTACATGGCGCAACTGGTGAACCAGCTTACCGGTAATAGTGACCGTGCCCTCGGCAAGCCAATCTGCAGGTAGGAAAAAGCGATGCATGTTCGATTAAAAAACCCTGGCCTTTTTCAGGCCAGGGCACTTTAAGGATCAACAGGGCTGCATGGGGACGGTGCATTTCACCATCTCACAGTCCACTTCCGAAGGTATCCTTGATTTTCTCAAAGAAGCTTTTATCCTCCTTAGGCAGAGCAGCCTTGCCCAGGGTTTTCGCCAGCTCTTTGAGAAGCTTCTTTTGCGTTTCATCCAGGGATGTGGGGGTGACCACAAAAAGTCTCACCAACTGGTCGCCGCGCCCGGGGTGACGCAGATGGGGAACACCCTTTTCTTTGAGACGGAATACCTTACCTGTTTGACTGCCTGTGGGTATTTTCAGAGTGACATCGCCATCCACAGTCGGAATTTGCAACTCGTCGCCGAGAGCCGCTTGAGCAAAGTTTATCGGCAGTTCATACAGAATGTCGTCGCCTTCCCGCTGAAAGAACTTGTGTTTTTGCACTGACAGTGACACATAGAGATTCCCCGGTGTACCGCCTTGTTTGCCGGTATCCCCTTCGCCGCTTAGTCGAATCTGTGTGCCTTCATCAACTCCCGGCGGTATCTTGATGGCGATCTTGCGCGTAAAGCGTTCCTTGCCCTGGCCATTGCAACGGGAGCAAGGCTTGGTGATGATTCTCCCTTCGCCGTGACAGCGATTACATGTGGTTACGTTGATGAACTGACCGAATATGCTGCGCTGAGTTCGGCGTGTCTCACCGGTGCCGTTGCAGGTAGGGCATTTAGCAGGCTGGCTCCCGGGTTCGCTTCTGCTTCCATTACAAACCGAGCAAGCCTCCGTGCGCACTATCTCTAACTCTTTCTCACTGCCGAAGACCGCCTCTTCGAAGGTGATAGTGAGGTTATAACTCAGGTCGGCGCCCTGTTGCGGGCCTGTACGCCGGGCTGCGCCACCGAAAAAGGCATCGAAAATGTCGCCAAAGCCACCGAAGTCGAAACCCTCGAAACTGCGGCCGCCAAACCCCTGAACCCCGGCGTGGCCAAAGCGGTCGTAAGCGGCGCGTTTCTGAGAATCGCTGAGGATATCGTAGGCTTCCTTGACCTCCTTGAATTTCTCCTCGGCCCCGTGGTCCTTATTGTGGTCAGGATGGTACTGAAAGGCCAATTTCCGGAAAGCCTTTTTGATTTCCTCGTCGGAGGCATTTCTCTCGATGCCGAGAATATCGTAGTAATCGCGTTTGTTAGCCATAAGCTTTCAGGTCCTGATTCTTGCTATTCTATCTATTATAGACCACGCATTTTGTCTGTACAAGTGAAATTTATGGCCCACGTTTGTGAGACCTTCGCCAACCCTCGAATCACCGGTTTTGGGCGATTATGATGGTGTAGGCATCCCCCTTTTGGGCTACAAATCACCGGAAATGGTCGCAGTTTGACTCATGGGCACGCAAAGGATAGAATTTTACCGTATGATTGGGGATGAGCTGATTCTAATAGGGCAGAAAGTGGTATTGCGAGAGAAACGGCTCAGCGATGCCGCCGATGACTACGCATGGAGAACCGATCCCGAACTGGCTCGCTTCGATGCGGCATCGCCCTTAAAGCTGTCCTTTCGAGAGTTCATGCTTTACTACACTGAGCAACTGCAGTCCTTCAAGGAAGATCGGCGCTGGTTTGCTGTAGATAGCCTGGATGGTAAGCACATTGGAAACTGCATGTACTACGATGTGGACAGGAACAGGAGGCAGGCCAAGATAGGTATCATAATAGGCGACCGGGATTACTGGGATAAGGGTTATGGGACTGATGCGGTAATGACATTGGTCGCCCATGTCTTCGTAGACATGAATCTGGAGAAGGTCTACCTGGATACTCTGGAATGGAATGCCCGTGCCCAGCGGTGTTTTCAGAAGTGTGGCTTTGTGGTCTCCGGGCATATTAACGACAGGGGACACAATTTCGTAATTATGGAGCTATATAAAAGCTGGCTCAAGTCAAATCAGGCTGACAACTCACAGCTATGATAGCTTTACTTGTTTGCTTTCCTGCTACTTGACTCAGTAGATAATTGCAGGGTATACTACTGCCACTATTCACTCTGATTGGGTGGTGAACGATGAAAGTTTCATGTTCTCAAGAGGACTTAAGCAAAGGGTTGGCGGTGGTGGGCAGGGCGGTGGCAACCAGAGCAGTCCTACCCATAACCAATAATGTTCTGATAGCAACAGAGGGCTCCCGGCTCAGGCTGGCTGCCACCAATCTCGAGATTGCCATCAGTTGCTGGATACCTGCCACTATTGAGAAGGAGGGCACAGTTACCATTCCGGCAAGGCTGGTCACCGATTTCGTCAATTCTCTCCCCAGCGGCCGGATAGATATGGCCCTTTCACCTCGCAGCCGGAGCCTCGAGTTGAGGTGTGCTCGCCACGAGGCGCATATCAGCGGACTGGACCCCGCCGATTTCCCGGCTATCCCCAAGATCACCGATGGGATGAATGTTAAGGTAAAGCCCGGCGACCTGAGGCTGGCAATCAACCAGGTGGGGTTTGCCGCAGCGTCGGAAGAGTCGCGTCCTGTCCTTACCGGCGTCCACGCCGAGTTCGAAGGGGAGCAGCTTACTCTGGCTGCTGCCGATGGCTTTCGGCTGGCAGTACGCAAGGTAGCTCTCGCTAAGGTTGTGGACAGCAAGATAGCCATCATCATCCCGGCACGGTCTCTAGCAGAGCTGAACCGCCTCATCAGTGACCAGGAAGAGCCTCTGGAGCTTATCGTAAACTCGCAGAAAAGCCAGGTGATGTTCCGCCTGAGAAATGTAGAGATGGTCTCCCAGTTAATCCAGGGCACTTTCCCCAACTATTCCCAGCTTATCCCCAAGAGCCACTCGACTAAAGCGGTAGTCAAGCTCTCCGAGTTCCTCAGAGCCACCAAAAGCGCCTCCATTTTTGCCCGAGATGGCAGCGGCATCGTGCGACTCCAGATCATGCCCCGGGATGGCAAGGGCAAGATAGCCATATCAGCCCGTGCCGAAGAGATTGGGGATAATATTGGTGAGGTGGATGCCGCAGTCGAGGGGGAGGAAGCCAAGATCGCCTTCAACAGCAAATATCTGATGGATGTACTGGGTGTCCTCACCAAGGACGAAGTAGCTCTCGAGACTACGACATCCTCCAGCCCGGGGGTCATCCGCCCGGTGGGAGACGAGAGCTACATACACGTGGTCATGCCCATGTTCGTGCAGTGGTGAATAAATTCGGAATCGCCCGATGACCTTTTGGATGTGGGTTGATTGGGATAACATCGTTTCATCAATCTCATTGTAGCGGAATAGTTGAAAAAGGTGTTTTAGGGGCCACCATCTTCTTAATAAAGATTGTAGAGTATCCACGCTAGTACCTAATTGCGCAAGAAAGCGTAATAAACGAGATTCTTCGCTGACGCTCAGAATGACAACTAAGAACTGTCACCCTGAGCGTAGCGAAGGGTCTCGTAACCCTTCGTTAGCATTGCGATGATTATCGCAACTAAGTACTAGTTGTAAAATACTGCCACAGCACAAAGAATTGCCAGTCTCGCTCTGTGCGTCATGAGCTTCGAGAAGCGTGAAAACGGCTTAACAGGCCCGGTGACCGTTAAGAAGGCCGGGAGGTAGGATGGGAAAGGCACTGAGTCGAGTAAAGCGCCTGCTTGTTGTACTAGCACTGGCTTCGGGCCTGATATTGTGCGTTGCTAACCCGCTTTCGGTTCAGGCTGCTACACCGGCAATCTCCATAAACCCGACAAGCGGTGTTCCGGGAATCTGCCGGGTGACTGTTAGCGGCTCTGGTTTTGGTGCCGGTGAAACAGGCATTACCGCGACCTATGACAGCACCCCCGTTGCCCAGGGTATCACCGCCGATTCCCAGGGTAGCTGGAGCACTGTCTTTGTCCTGCCAGCTTCAGCCTCTTCAGCCTCTGGTTCACAGCATATTATTAGCGCATATGGTTCTGTCACCCCGAAGGCGAATGTCCCTAATTTAAACTTCGCCGTAACTCCGGGCATATCTATTAGCCGGCCAAGCGGGGCTGCAGGGACTTCGGTGACTGTTACCGGGTC
>JBBIRL010000032.1:0-2862 GCA_037441825.1 Dehalococcoidia bacterium
TTCACCTCAACGACACAGAGACGGCAGGCCCTATCGGGCTGTAGCTCAGCCAGGGGTTTCAGGCCGGGGTAGTTACACAGCGCCGGAATATAGATTCCAGCCTTCTCCGCTGCCTTGAGTATAGTTGTCCCCTCCTCCACCTTGACCTCTCGCGAGTCGATGGTAAGAGTGATCTCTTTCACTTTGCACCCCACTACAATGTCATTGCCACGAAAATAGAGAGCCGAGGTCTAAATGTCATTCTGAGCCTTGGCGAAGAATCTCGGACCATACACAAAGCTTAGTACCATGATTCTTCCCCTCACTCCGTTCAGGGTCAGAATGGCACAGCCTCTATGCATTTTCACCACCAAGCACGAAAATATTTCTTGGGTAGCCTGGAGCACCCGCTCCAGGAGGATGTCGGAGCAGATGCCTCTGACCTACCCCTGAGCATAAACGCACTAAGTCCATTTTCAAGGTAATGATGCGAAACCGGGTAAAACCCGTGCATAGAAAAGAAGGAGCCCGGCCGGCACAGTAACAGCTATGCAGCCGAACTCCAGATGGACATTATACAGAGCAACGATGGGCACCTCCTCTTCCGCCACGGAGAGTGCCAGCATCTCAGCCAGCTTCAAACCAAAGAGCCAGGCAGCAGCCTTATCTCAAGTATATCCAGAAACGCTGAGCTTTTCAAGGTTCATTTCTCAGTGAGGGCCGATACCCGCGGTGACCCAGTTCACCATCCATCTCATCGAGTCCCAATATCCCTGGCTCATAGGATGACCGGATAACACGGGGAAGAACAGGGCAAAGCAGACGACATTAAGGGCAAGGTAAGCCACAACAACCCACTTGCCCCATTTATACTTCTTCCATAACCACTGAGTCCAGAGCGTGACGGCAAGGATTACGAACAGCACGTTGGGGAAAAAGTGATAGATGAATATCACGCGGTGAATACTGAGGAAGGCAAGCCACTGAACCAGGAAGGGGATAGAGATGAAAATAGCGAGCTTGTTCCTGTACCTTACGGCAAGCCAGAATGTGCCAAGTATTGCAGGTATGCCTGCCCACCAGAGCGCCGGATTACCCAGAGTGGAGATATACCCGGTGCTGCCGTCAAAGCTGCCTAAATACATCCAGACCGGGCGAAGCATCAAGGGCCAGCTCCACCAAGGGGAGCTGGCCGGATGAGTCGCTGTCAAATGGGCATGGAAGTCATACATGGTGAACTGCAGGTGCCAGAAGTCATGAGCGCCGTGTCCCGCCAGGAAGTACGTTGTGTAGGACAGTATATAGATAGCCACCGACGCTATCAGGCCGCCAACGAACCAGAATACTTCGCCCTTATGGATTACCGGTTTGCGCCATTTGAGCACAATCAGCAACAGCACCATGCCTGCAAAGCCATACATGACGGTCCATTTTGTGGAGAACCCCAGCCCAAAGAACAAGAGGCTTATGAAAAGGAACTTGCCGCCGCGCTGCGGGTCTTCCCAGTAACGGTAGAAGAAATAGAACATGGCGATAATGAAGAAAAAGACATAGGTCTCAGGCACGGCAATCCGCGCCTCGACGAAATGCATGAACTCAAAAGTCAGCAGGAAGGCAGCGATAAGCCCGGCCCGCGAAGACTTAAATACGCGCTTGGCGAAGAAGTAGATAAGCAATATCCCGAGCGTGGCGAAGATTACCCCGCTGACTCGCCAGCCGAAGGGGTTGTGGCCGAAGACGGCTATGCCGGCGGCCATAATAAGCTTGCTTGTCGGAGGATGGTCCCACTGGGAAGGGTTTTCGAGCTTGAGGGTCTGTTCGGCAGTCCTGACGTAATATATTTCATCCCAATAGGTGCCTGAGGTATGGCTGGCAGGGTTGCCGACCAGTTGCTGCTCATCAATGAGAGCGCCAACGGTGCTATCCTGGTCACCTGTAATGCCGCTAATATTCAACTTGTGGCCGTCTGTGAACAGAGCTACTTCCCCGATTTCTCCGGACGTATCCTTAAAAACCAGGCGAACATACCTGGTTTCCTGATTCAGATACAGTGAATCCCATTTCGCCCAAACGCCCGATTCAGTCAGATTACTCTGGTAGGTCCAGTTACCCGGCGAGCCCCAGTAGAGGTCAACATTGACCGGGTTGGCATCCTGAACCAAAAGATATACCTTTTCCACGCGGGTGGTTGCCCCGAGGTCCAGATAGACTTCCTCAGGATTAGTTTTGGGCACCCAGTCAGACTTGGGGAGGCTGCGGTCCCCCAGATTCCAGAGCGACATGCCGAGAAAGATGACAACAAGAAGTGCCAGGATAAGGGCATGCGTCCAGGGAATGGGTACTTTGGGGACAGGAGATAGCGGCTCTTCCTCGGCTGCTTCGGGCTTCTGCGGGGGAGGAGAAACCGCTTTCGGCATTGCTTCAGGAGTCTCGGGTTTCGGCGGAACGGGAGAAGTTCCCGGCGGCCCTCCTTCCGTCTCTGGAGTGTGTTGCATCTTCCAGAAACTCCAGATAGCGTAGAAGAATAGAATGATATTAATAGGAGCTAGAACGTATAGTGACCAATGCCCGTCGGGGATGAAGGCTTTGGCATTGAGCGTTGACATCACATAAACCAGGTTGGCAAAAAACGTCCCCGTGAGACCCACATAGAGCCAGGGAGGGTGACGGGGGGAAAAGCTCATAGCGAGAAGCGCAAAGACCGGGAAGAGATACCGCTCGTGCATGCGGGTCATCAGCATAAAAAAGCCGAACGCCAGAAGAAAGACAGCGAAAATGGGTGCCCTCCCGCCGGGCTTGCGATGGAACTGCCACATGACAAAGGCAGCGAAGACGACAAAGGCGATAATACCCCATGTCTGGTAGCTCAGGCCCAGGTGCGGC
>JBBIRL010000032.1:2872-13286 GCA_037441825.1 Dehalococcoidia bacterium
ATCCAAGCAGCGCCCAGAAGTTATACGCGTTGAGGCTGTTATAGGGATACACGCTGTAGCCTGAATAACGGTCTATGAGGAAGGTTATAGGGTTGTTCCAGTGGAAGGGTATGAGAACCAGGAAAAGAAGGACGAAGAAGACGACGGCGCTGGATATGGCTCGCTTCCAGCCGCCGTTTCTCAGCATAACATAGGCTAATACCGGGAGAAGGACAACGCTTTGAGGCTTGGTGAGTATGGCAAGGCTAAATAGGCCGCCTGAAAGCTCGTATCTCGAGCGCAGAAGCGCGTAAAGAGAGGCGACGATGAAGAACGTGTAGATTGAATCAAACTGACCCCATACAGCGAGGTTAAAAATGACTGCCGGATTAAGGGCATACACAGCCATAGCGCCCAGAGCGAAGAGGAAAGAATATCTCTGACGCACAAAGCGGAAGATAAGATAGGCTGTGGCGAGGTCAAACAGGTTTTGGGGTAGCTTGATGAGCAAGTACAAGCTGCCCGGCCCTATGGCATGTGCCAGTTTACCGAACAGCCAGAAAATGTATATATTGAACGGAGGATAGTCCGACCAGGTGGAATCGTAGAAGCCGTACAGCCCTTTATCGGCAGCGGTGTTATACCACGCCTTGAAAGAGTTTTCGTCTATATAATAGCCATGATAGCGGAACAGGAGCAACCGGATAAGGAGAGATACCGCAAGAGTAAGGATAACCAGAAAAACCTGGCCTCCGGGTTCCGAGGCGAAGCGCTGCAGTCTTTCTAAGGGCTTTATTTGCATTCTAGTTTTCCCAGAATCCGCTATGAAATGACAGTGCGGCTACATTGTCTCACAAATAGCATGAGCTAAGCAACTCCTACGGAATCACTTGATATATAACCACGCCCTGATTTTCATAAATCAGCTTATATCTCTCCGAATCGCTGGCGAACTTTTGTAAACTCTCCGCTGGATACCTCTGTTTCTCGAGACTACCTATGTAAATATATTCGACATTATACTTCCTCAATAGAGAGAAGGCCTCATCGCTATCCGGGTTGTTATAAATAGTATCTACATCCCTATCGCGCCCTGAGACTTTATCCCAATTGCCCCTCCACATTATCTCATGGGGGTTCATCCAGCCGATTACAGTAGGCAAGCCTGTCATGGTAGAGACTATGGATGTAAACTGATATGCTGACCCTTGCGCCTCCAATATAACGTGGGAACCCTCTATGTGTTCATTTATCCAGTTAATCGCCTCGTAATCGCCAGGCGCTATAGTCTTCACATAAGCTAATCCATCCAATGTCCCCTTGTTGATTCCGAAATAGTCGTGTGTTTCACTTGTCCACTCCGTGACAAGCCCTATCGGCTGAATCAGAGATGCCAACACAAGAACAAGCAATAAAATCGCCCAGATGATCTTTAATCTGCTCTTGATATTGGTCAGCACCCAGTAGACAGCGTACGCTGCTGCTAAAGCGAAGAGGACCCATATCTGGAGATAGAAGTGCACTACAGTGACAAATCTCGCGAAGTCTCCGCCGAGAGGTGTCTTTATGTAGAATACCTCGCAAAACGACACAATCAACGCTCCGGTGAGCCCCAGGGTCAGCATAAACTCTGTCTCTTTTTTTTCACGGGCTTTGTATATGCAATATAAGGGCACCAGAATCAGAGGTATCAGGATTAATAGAAGCTGGAAATTTAATAAGAAAGAGGCCGAGGCAATGATAACGGCCAGAACCGTCATGACAATAACTGTTTCACCCTTAAACAACTTGTCCCTAAATGTAACGTAGAAGAATGAGAATAAAGCAAACAAGAACAGGGCAAAAATCTCGATGAATTCCAGCAATTCCGTCCTGCCCGTGACTATGCCGATTTCCTTGAGCCCGCCTGAGCCCCTTGTGACATGGTAGGGTAGATAGAAGATAATGCTCAAAGCAATAACACCAAGTAGTCTTTTCCAACCGAGATTTGTCTTGAGCAGTATGAAAGCCAGTATGGCAAAAAGTAGATAGGTGGGATAGCTCCAGGTATCGACAAAGGCAAGGAACCCCAGGCTAAGGCCCATGATAATAATGGTCAGCAATAAATCCGATTTTGCCATCTTGCTATCGGGCATATTTTTCTTAACCAAAAATAGAGCGAGGACAAGGGTGACGAACAAGAGCTGGAAGGGGATATCGGTCACATCCGAATGCAGGTCTCCTACCAGGAAAGCATAGAAGGGATTGCGGATGGCAGCACCTTTTATCAACCAGTTGGCAGATATAAAATCGTAGGAACGCAACCACTGAAAGAAATTGTGCGCACCAGTGGGGTCATAGCCCATGAAGTTTCTGTGTAAGGAAAATGCCGCAAGCTGGAATGCCCCTGAGAGAAACCCTACAACGCAAACGAAGATAACGGTGACAAAGCCGTATAGCTTCCTCCTGGTAAGGTTGTAGCCCAATCCATAGGAAGCGTATAAGGCAAGGGCGAAGAACATGGCTACCGCTAGGTTATAGGCTATAGCAGGCGGCACTCTGGAGACCATTATCAGAGCAGCGGTGACCATATGCCCGCCGTAGTAATAGGGAATGCTCTCGCCAGCAAGCCAGGGGTCGGCAGGTGGGAAATAACCGCTGCGCATGATCGATTTGATGAAGGCAAAGTCCATAAAATCTTCCGAATGCGCAAAACCGATATCGGGTGTGTATAATAAGAAGATTAGAAACAGCACATAAGCTGCCGAGAAAACTGCCTCGCTGATCAACATCTTTTTTAGCGGCAAATTCTTCAGGCTCAAATTCTTTCTGCCCAGATAGATAGAGAGCGCCAGCAGAAGCAGCAATGCGATGGAGATGTTGAGGTACCCGAATTTGAGCAGGTGCAGGCTGGCAAACAGCCAGGAGAAGTATGTTAAGAGCAGCAGACCCAGGATTTTAGAGACGGAGTAGCCCTTATCCAGCAGCCCGCCGCACACCCGGGACACGAGGGGGAATGTTACGAGGCCGATAACCAGCAGGATAAGCCACCAGATTACGGCGTATGCTACCTGTATCAATTGTTAGCCCTGACCTCCGACATTCTGAATCATGCCCGCATACTTTTAGATGGTTTAGCTAGGGTAACACTTGATAGATTTTCGCGCCCTGGCTCTCATAGACCAGCGTATATCTCTCCGGATCGCCGGCGAACTTCAGCAAGCTCTCCGCCGGATACCTTTCTTTTTCCACCCTACCGATATATACATATTCGACATTGTACTTCCTCAGCAGAGCAAGCGCCTCATCGCCATCCGGAGATTTGTAAATATTATCCACATCCGTATCTCGCCCTGCTACTTGATCCCAGGAGCCCCTCCACATCACCTCATGAGTCACCCAGCCAACCACCGTAGGCAGACCGGTCATTGTCGAGATGTCGGACGTGAATTGATATGCCCCTCCGGGTGCCTCCAGTATGACAGGCTGTCCCTTTATATGTCCGTTGATCCATTGAATCGCATCGTAATCACCCGGCGCTATAGTTTTAACGTAAGCTACTCCATCCAGTGTCCCTCTGCCTATGTTGAAATAATCGCGTGTGCCGCTAGCCCAGCCTATGGTCTGCCCTACGGGCTGAATTATGCAGGATAAAACGAGGACAAGTAGAAGAGCAAGCCAGACAGCTTTAAGCTTTCCCCTGGTATTCCCCAACACCCGGAATACCCCATATGCCGATGCCATACTCAGCAAAACCCACACGGGCAAATAGAATTTCATAACCGTATTGAATCTCTCATAAGGATGTGGCAGGGCATCGGCTATGTAAAAGACCTCACAGAATAACGCAATTGACGCTCCCAGAAGCACAAGGAGCAGCATAAACTCTGTCTCTTTTTTTTCACGGGCTTTGTATATGCAATATAAGGGCACCAGAATCAGAGGTATCAGGATTAATAGAAGCTGGAAATTTAATAAGAAAGAGACCGAAGCAATGATAACGGCCAGAACCGTCATGACAATAACTGTTTCACCCTTAAACAACCTGCCCCTAAATGAAACGTAGAAGAATGAAAATGCCACAAACAAAAACAGGGCAAAAAGCTCAACAAAATCGGACAGATCAGTTCTGACGTGTACCACACCGACGCCATGAGTCCCACCCCAATTTCTGGTAAC
Source organism: Dehalococcoidia bacterium (assembly GCA_037441825.1). Taxonomy (GTDB): domain Bacteria; phylum Chloroflexota; class Dehalococcoidia; order SZUA-161; family SZUA-161; genus JACWAE01. The sequence goes on from JBBIRL010000032.1 coordinate 7,010, forward strand.
GAAGTAAGACACGTACAGTATGAGGCTCACCAGTATGACACCTAAGATACCTTTTTTACTCAGATTTAGTTTGAGCAGTATGCAAGCAAGTAGTGTAAGTGCGGCATAGACGGGATAGTCCCACGTATTTATAAATAAGAAGAAGCCTAAGCTAATGCCTAATATCAATACAGTCAGCAACGAATCCGATCTCGTACTCTTGGCATCGTCATCACCCCTTTTGAGCAGAGAGAAAACAAGCATGATGTACATAAGCTGAAAGGGGATGCTCATCGTATGTGCATGCAGTTCCCCCTGCAGAAAAGCAGCGTAAGGGTACAGGTTCCCAGTATGAGGTATAACGCCAGCACTTAAATCGAAGTTGAGAAGCCAGTCTACAAAGCTATGCGCTCCTGTGGCGCTATGGCCCAGCAGGTCATGGTGGAAGACAAAGGCAGAGAGTTGAAATACACCCGAGATAAACCCCGCAATACAAACGAAAACAACAGCAACAAAACCATAGAGTTTTCTTCTCGTGACATTGTACCCGATCCCGTATGAGGCAGACGCGACAAGGCCAAAGAACATCGCCACTGCCAGGTTATAAGATATGGAGGACGGCACCTTGGATATCAGGGTCAATATGGCAGTAACGAGCTGGCCGCCATAGTAATAAGGGAGGCTTGTGCCGGCAAGCCAGGGGTCGGCAGGCGGGAAATAACCGCCACGCAGAATCGATTGAAGAAAGGCAAAGTCCATGAAATCTTCGGTATAGGCATAGAAGATATCCGGCTTGTATCGTAAGTAGACCAAAAACAGGGCAAAGGCGATGGTGAAAAGCGCCTCGCTGATCAGCATCTTTCTCAGCGGCAGATTCTTCAGGCTCAAATTCTTTCTGCCCAGATAGATGGAGAGCGTCAGCAGAAGCAGCAGCGCGATGGAAATGTTGAGGTACCCGAATTTGAGCAGGTGCAGGCTGGCAAACAGCCAGGAGAAGTATGTTAAGAGCAGCAGACCCAGGATTTTAGAGACGGAGTAGCCCTTATCCAGCAGCCTGCCACACACCCGGGACACGAGGGGGAATGTTATCAGCCCGATGAGTAGCAGGATAAGCCACCAGATTATGGCATATGCAACCTGTATCATCCAGTACAGCTCCGTGAAGCGGATATGCCCGACTGAAAGCTACAAACCTATGAAATGCTTATCGAGCGGCATAGCTATGATGGATAGACTACCCAATTGAGCATATTGAAAGCCAGCGTGCCCCAGAGATTGATTCCGACGCTCAAGACAATGACCGCTATCTTGAGCCAATTCAACCGATAGCGCATGCCTGATGCCATCAGTATAACCATAAAGGGCAGAATATCCAGGCTGAAGCGATACCCGAACTGGAGGAAACCGGTCACCCCGTAGGTCAGCATGGGGATTGAAGTGAGCACAAGGCCACCCAGCGCCGCAAGCGCCAGCTTATCCTTCAGATTAGCGCTGAACATATAAAGCAAAGCCGGGGTGGTGAAAAATAGCCCCATCCCCACCCATGACGGCTTGAAGAAGGGGTAGGTGTCGTTAAATACGGGGCCCTGAAAGAGAATAGCGTTAAGCTGCCGGGGTATGTACCTTATGCTGAAAAGACCTTTGGAAAACAATGGTTCGTTAACAAACTGGCCGCGTTCATAGCCAAGACTGAGAGTATGATATTCACCGTAGGTATAGAGCAGATAAAGCCCTCCCATAACCGCTAAGACAACTGCGAAAACCGCGAGACGGCGAATAATAACCCGCCGAGCATCTGTTTTCCAGACTACGGTATAGGCAAAGAAGGGGAAGGTGAGAAAAACGGGCAGTCTGGACAGCCCGGCCAGTCCCACGAGCAAAGCTACCAGCCAGGGGCGATTCTTGCTTGTGGTCTCAACCAGCGCAGCCATGAGAAAGAAGACGGCCGATACGTGGGCCAGCATCCAGACACTGCCTGTGTTGGTGACCCACCAGAAGTTCGTGCCGAAGGCTACCAGCACGGTCATGGCAATCCGAAACCGGAGACTCCAGCCCAACTGCGTGGCGGCTATCCAGAAGAAACCTACGGCTACAGCACCTACCAGCATGGAAACGATTACTTGATTGGTGCTCAGCCCCCAGATGGCGACCCAGGGGATGAGGAACAGGGTGGGAGCAGGCGGATTGATGACATATCCCTTGTCACCGTATCTGGCCAACTCTAACCAGGAGGGCCCATTCACCAGATAAAGTCGGCCATGAAAAAAGGCATCGACCAGACGGACAAAGTGGTCGTAAGGTGTTGAACGCGTACTTGTGTAAAAGTAGATAACGAAGACCAGGGCGGCTACGCAGGCAGCCTGAAACCATTTGTTAGGAAGCGCTTTTTGTCTGAATATGACTGTAGTCTGGCTCATCACTGGTCCTCATGAGAAAACAGAGCTTCTACAAACTCTTCGGGATCGAAGGGAGCAAAATCCTCCAGCTCCTGGCCGGTGCCAATGTAACGGATGGGTATCTTGAGCTCATCGCAGATGGCGAAGACGATTCCCCCCTTTGCCGTGCTATCCAGCTTCGCCAGCAGTATGCCGGTGACCTTCACCGCCTCAGTGAAGTATCTGGCCTGGGTCAAACCATTCTGCCCGGTGGTGGCATCCAGTACAAGCAGCACCCGGGTCTCCATATTAGCTTTGTCCACTACCCGCCTGATCTTTTTGAGCTCCTCCATGAGGTTGAACTTCGTATGGAGACGGCCTGCGGTATCCACTATAACAATATCGGAATTTTTCTTCGCTGACTCCAAGGCATCGAAGACCACTGCGGCAGGGTCGCCGCCGGGCTGATGAGCGATTACGGGGACCTTTATTCGTTCGCCCCAGACCTTAAGCTGGTCTATGGCTGCCGCCCTGAAGGTATCGCCCGCCACCAGGAGCACCCGTTTCCCCTGCTCTTTGACGCTATAGGCCAGTTTGGCGATGCTGGTAGTCTTGCCCACCCCATTGACTCCCACTACCAGAACTACGCCTATTTTCCTATCCGTTGGCGGCAAAAGCTCTCCACCCCCCACTATCAACATGGAAGCCATCTCCTCTTTCAGCGCAGTCCTTACCAGGGAAGATTCTTTGATTTTCTCTCTCTCCACTCTCTGCTTGAGACGTTCGATGAGTTTGCCGGTTGTGTTCACCCCCACATCGGCGGAGATGAGAAGCTCCTCAAGCTCGTCCCAGAGCTCGTCACTCAATGTGGGTCGGTCGAAAAGATGCACAACCTTGCCCCACCAAGCCTCTCGGGTGCGTTTTACCCCTTTTTCGGTCTTCTTGAAAAGGCCAAACATACCCCTTAGCCTCCCGTCAAGCCCTGCAAGGCATGACGTGCTGCATCCGTCTCTGCCGCTCGCTTGCTCCGGCCACAGCCCCGGCCGAGTACAGAATCGCCAGCCAGCACCTCAACTGTGAATATTTTAGCGTGATCCGGGCCCACCTCTTCGATGGTACGATAAACAGGCGTCATCTTATGCCCCGATTGGATGACCTGCTGCAGCCTCGATTTGTAATCGGCCGCGAACTTATCCTCAACTACTCCGTCAAGCTCGCTATCCAGCAACTTCATGATGAAGCTTTGCGTTGCATCGAGTCCCTGATCGAGGAAGACAGCTCCGATAACCGCCTCCAGGGCACAACTTAGATTCCTGGACCGAGAGCGACCTCCACTCTCCTCCTCGCCATGTCCTAAGTACAGATAGTACCCGAGCTGCAACGATAATGCGATACGGGTTAAGGTCTCTCCGCGCACCAATGCCGACCTGAGCTTGGTCAACTCTCCTTCCGAGAAATACGGAAACCGTGAATAGAGCTCACTCGCTACAACAAAGCCCAGCACAGCATCTCCTAAGAATTCAAGCCTCTCATTGGAGACTAAGTGCAAGGTGGAATTTTCGTTCAGGTAGGAGCGATGGACAAGGGCTTGCCGGAGGAGAGACTCATCTTTAAAGTTAACGCCGAGGATAGCTTGAAGTGCATCGAGATCTGACAAAATCACAAACCTGATACGAATTTGAGGCTATGATAAGCTCCAATACCCTGGCTTGTCAAGCAAATTTCCTTAGCCAAGGCAGACAATTTCCTACCGCTTTATTTTCATATTAACATATCCTCCCAATATTGGGCACCTTCCCGGCCTATTATTGACATGACGCAAATTAGTTAGTATAATACAAATGATTAGCCTTATGCTAATGTAATGTGCTGGGCTTACTAAAGATACCGGAATTTATGTATACACGTTTAGACAGAAACCGGACAGGAGGCTTCAGATGAAGCAGGGAACCAAGAAGGAGGAGCTCATAGAACATATCCTCCAGTTCGGAGAAAAGGCATTCCGCGAACTCTTTCCTATACTGCCCACAGAATGGCTTCAGTTGGAGTTGACTATGCCACAACTTAAGGTTGTTCTGCTTCTCTTCCTGAACGGCCCGGCACGGATGAGCGATATTGCTTCGGCACTTGGGGTAAGCCTGGCCACAGCAACCGGAGTTGTAGACCGGCTGGTGGAACGAGACATCGTGCTGAGAGAAAGCCAGCCCGAGGACAGGCGGGTGGTTCTGTGCCGCCTATCAGAAAAAGGACAGAAGATGATAGGCGGGCTGTGGCAGTTGGCCCGTGACCGCACCAAGGAACTTCTACAAGCGGCGGCTCCTTCACAACTACAGTTGATCACTGAGGCACTTAAGGTACTGTTAAAGGCAGGCGAGGTAACAAGAAGAAATTCGCAAAATGATCGAGGATAACCATCATGGAGAAACCGCAGAACGTTACGATGACTAAAAAAGAGCGACATGCTCTCCCTCACATTGGTCAGAGGGTAGCCCATCAAGAGAGCGCTGACGGGCGGTATTTATCCGCTCATCTGCTAACATCAATATCGCTGATTTCAGGGACTGTCTACAAGGACGAAGACGGCGATGAGATGTTTGATGCCAGAGTGGATATACCAATACAGAGGGCGATTGTGACTGCATGGCTAGGAGATAGACCGGTAGCAGTAACCCACACGAACGAAGAAGGTGAATACACCCTATCTGTTCCTGCTGGAAGATATTACGCACTCAAGGTTTCTCTACCGTTAAGAGGAGAGAGTTTCGATTCAGACGCTAAGAAATGGGGCATCTGGAATACTGTGGAAGGGAAGAGAGAAGGCGTCCCGTGTCCTTCTAGTAAGCAAGACATCAGCGTTGAGTATCGGATGCTTAATTATGGGCCTAGCGATTACTCCTGGAGACTCTGGCATAAAGGCCCGGTGTTCAATAGGGATAATGTCGTTTTGGTGCACGGGTTCAAGTTCCCAGGCTCCGCCAAGCCAACCCGGTGCGAGGAGCAATTCACCAAGCTTGACGACCTGCTGCAGACAAAAGATGACCAGTACAACGTGTGGCAATTTGAGTATTCCGATAGTGCTCGAGGAACCCTGGGTACGGTGGCAACGTATGCCTCCAGACTCGGCAAGGCGGTAGACAAAATAAGCGAGCTTACCGGAGATGGCTCATGCTCTATCGTTGCCTATTCTATGGGAGGTATTATAGCTCGCCAGTATGTGGCTGCGGGAGGGAAATCAAGCGTAGTTAAACTGCTGACCCTTGCCACACCGCACATGGGGACATTGCGATTCGAGCCGTTCAATCTCAAATGGCCTGATAAACTTGTCCCTAAAGCGGGAGCGGAATTGAGAGCAGACAGCAGGTTTCTCTGGGACTTGAACACTAGGGTTGATTCTCAGGTGCCTGAGTTCGCTGCGATTGGTGGACACTCGCGAGGCCATACGGACGGTCTGGTAGAGATGAGTTCAACCAGCCTGGCCAAGTTCAATCCCGATGGCACAGTCCTTGAGAACCTTTACTTTGTTGCCGTGAACCGGTCGCACCTGAACATTAATCAGATTAAGGACAAATACGATGAGGTGTTCCAACTCATCCGCAGCTTTTTGCTTGGGGGCATCGCAGGTATCAGCAATTTGAGGCCAGCCGAAGAACCGAAAGACTATAATGTCCATTTCTTTCTCACATTTGCGCTGAAAGATAATCCAAGGTGGAGGATGATTTATCCCTATGTCGTTGTGGCAAATACCGGGCATCGGTATCGGGGCTTCAGGGTTTTCTCGCAAGGGGCTAAGACTGAGGATGGCTCGCAAATCTTCACAGTTCGGTTGAGACCGGATGACGATGGTGAGTCTCGAATCTATTACTCACGGGGCAAATACGTAACAGCCCGAGTTCACAGGGGACAATCAACGATAGTCACGGAAC
>JBBIRL010000033.1:0-13258 GCA_037441825.1 Dehalococcoidia bacterium
CTGCTCATCATCAGGGCAGCCTGGAACATCAGCCGAAAGTCGATAAGCGGTCTGGTAGACGTGCGTTTGCCCAAGGCCGAGGAGGATATCATAACGGCCAGCATCATCGAACATCTGGGGGAGATAACCGGTTTTCACGAGCTGCGCACCCGCAAGGCAGGGAGCCAGCGGTATATAAACCTGCATCTGGTTCTACCTAAATCGGTTACGCTGGAAGAAGCGCACAAGCTCTGCGACCACCTCGAAGGGGATATTAAGAGCAAGCTGTCCAACGGGCTGGTCACCATTCATTGCGAGCCGTGTGAGCAAGCTGAGGATGGCTCTTGCCCACCCGACTGCCCCGTAATAAATTGTAGTGTACACCTGGAGGGGAAAGACCCCGAAAAATCGCACACATCGCAGTCAATTCGACCGAACACGCTTCGGTTACCTCGACAAAGACGATTTCGCAAGCAGTCCTGAAAGGCGATAACGCAGAGGTCAGTCCTCTTTTCTTGACGCGATCAGCATGCCGCTGACAAAAAATACAATTGCGTACACTATCATCACAGCTATGCCCACCCCAAAATGGGGCGTAAACGCTGTTAAAGTTGACGGGCCCTCTCCATGCCCCATCCCCAGGCTGCTTGAGACACCTAAAACGTCAGTTATGAGACCTGCTGAATAAGTAACGATGAACCAGGGTTCCTGGTTCACACGCGTCAGGATCCCCTCCACGACCCGCAGTACCACCATGAGAAACAGGAAGCCCACAATCGTAGAAGAAATGGAGCGCTTCAGAACGGCACTGAAGAAAAACACTACGCTTGCTGCGGCGGCAGAGAAGAGCAAGGCGGTCAGAAATGACTTCCCCAGTTCTGTGGGAATTGCTCCCCACCCATATAGTTGTGCTATCTGCAGCATCATGACCACGTAATAGAGCAGGACCACAAGGAAGGTAGCCAACAGTGCAGCTATATACTTACCTGCGAAGATTGAGGAGCGTCTCTGCGGCGTGGGGAACGATAGCAGGTTCGTCTTCTTCTCGAACTCACTACACACCGCATCCCCGGCAAACATGGCCGCTGAGATTACTATCAGTACGTTGAGAAAGGTGAGAACGTTGGCAGCAAACACACCTGCCGTGTCTGGAACTTTCACATAGAAGATCAGAGGTATGATAATCGCCAGTGCCGCAATAATGAGAAGCCTCCTGGTCTTCAGATATTTCATTAATTCAAACTTAACTGAGAGATAAGTGTCGAAGACATCGTTCATAATATTATCTCTAGCTATTTCCATCTGATTGCCCCTTCTCTTCACCCATGACGGAGACGTAGTAGTCTTCCAGTCCTGCGCTCTCTACATTGTAGGAAACCACATCAAAATTCAAAGACACGAGACGTCTCAGTATTTGAACGCTTGAATCCGGTTGCCCGTCGTACAGCAGTCGGGCGGCGTTATCGTTCACGTCTACGCTTCTCACCAGTTCGATTGCCCTCAGCTTCTCAATTTCATCCCGAGATAATGGCTTGAGAAACTTCACATCTACCACCTTGCGTTCCATGGTACTACCGATCCTATCCATGGAATCCGATGAGACGACCTTGCCCTTATTCAGGAAAACCACTGTATTGCAGACTTCGGCAACCTCCCCCAGGAGATGAGAGCTCAGGAAAACGGTCATGCCTTCGTTCCTGAACTGCCGTATCAATGCTCTTACGTCCCTGATCCCTTCCGGGTCCAACCCGAGAACCGGCTCATCGAGGATCAGGTTGTCCGGTTTGTGCAGTATGGCTTTGGCGATAGTGAGCCTTCGCTGCATGCCTGTGCTGAAGGTCCCTATCTTCTTGTGCTCCCACTCCGACAATCTGACCAGTTCCAGCGTCTTCTTGATTCTGTGATCTATCTCCACCCCACCCATTCTGTAGACCTTGCCGAAGTAGGTCAGCATCTCACGAGGGGTCAGGTAGTCATAGACGCCGGGTACTTCAATCAGCGATCCGATAGTCCGGAGAGCCTGTCTGGGGCTTGCCGTCACGTCGATTCCGTTCACGTAAGCATGTCCTGAGCTGGGCTTAATCAGGCCAGTTAGTATCTTGATTGTAGTGGTCTTTCCAGCGCCATTCGGACCAACGTATCCCACAACTTCGCCCTTTTTTATCTGCAGGGAAACCCCATCCAGGGCAGTAAAATCTTTGCCGTACCTCTTGATGAGGCTCTCTGTTCGAATTGCATATTCCATTGCTTTAGCTCCTTTGATTCAGAGAGAACTTCCGTGTTTGTTCACGACTGCATCCTCAAAAAGCCATGTCACTTATATTATCGTAAAGTCCATTAGACCATCAACATCAGCTACCCCGGCAACTAACGGGCTACAAGGCTCTTGTGAAATGTTGAGCTCGCCAGCAAGTCAGACCATCCTAGAATGCAGGTTTTCTATTACCTTATACGGCAGTCGCCCGCCCTGGCCTCCGTATTGCAACCTATTTGGCCTGCTTTTCCCCACTTTTAATCTCCCCGAACTCGGGCATAAAGTTCTGTAAAATCCAAATATAGGCTTCAGCAACCTTCTTCTGCTGTTCGGAGGATGCACCTCTAATTATAAGAGTACGACCCCGGTCAGTTCGCAGTATCTTCCTCATTGCCGTGTGACCTTCCACTCGAATATCATCAGTTCTTGTACACATTTTCCCACCTCCTCCTGAGCAGTCTTTTACGATGGGCTTTGCCCTAGTGTGACCGATACCACCTGCTGACTGTTTCCTCGCCAGATAGTTATCTGTACATTATCCCCGACATTGTACTGCCACAGCAGCTTTATCAAGGCAGATGCCTGTGTCACACTTTGGCCCTGGAAGCTAGTTATGACATCATTGGCCTGTATGCCTGCTTTGGCTGCCGGGCTGCCTGACGCGACGTAAGCAGCCAGGACCCCTTTAGTTATAGATATGCCAAGCTGTGAGGCTAGTGCAGGCGTGAGGTCTTGCATATTAATGCCAAGGAAGGGCCTGGTTACATGACCATATTGGACCAGGTCGTTATATACGCGGCGTGCAGTGTTAGTGCTCACAGCAAAGCCGATGTTCTGCGCTCCGGAGATGATGAACGTATCGATTCCCACTACCTGGCCTTCCAAGTTGACCAGGGGGCCGCCGCTGTTGCCCGGGTTGATGGCAGCATCTGTCTGGATCACGTCATAGTAAGCAGACTGCCCTATGGTGAAAGAGCGCCCCAGACCGCTCACTATACCCAGAGTAACCGTGGGGCCGCCTTCTACCAGCCCCAGAGCATTGCCCAGGGCTATCACCCAATCTCCGTCACGTAACCCGGAGGGGTCGCCGAACTGAGCTGTGGTGAGGTTGTGGGCGTCTATCTTAATCACTGCCAGGTCGCTGGTAGGGTCCGCGCCCACTAGTTTAGCCTGATAGGTTGTAGCATCGTTGGGCAGCGATACCTCGATCTTGGTGTAGCCGTCTATTACGTGATTATTGGTCAGGATGTAGCCGTCGGGACTGAGCACCACGCCTGAGCCGCTTTTCGTGGCTGTGGTCTGAAAGAAAAATGATGTGTCAGTGTACTCAACAGAAACGTAGGCTACTGCTGGCGTGACCTTCGCCACAACATCGGCAACCGAGGGGAGAGCAGATAGCGGCGTCCCACTGGGAGTTGTAGTAGGCTGGGTCGTGGGCGTTGCGCTGGGGGTTGTAGAGTTACTTAGCGTGGCTGTAGTTGTACAAGCGCTGACCAACACCATCAGCAGAATAACCGGAATGAGAATCCTGAGTTTGCTTATCTTGGACATACTTCCTCCTTTTCCACCCTATCAATAGTAAGCCGTGTTGCCGATGCAATAACATTCTGGTTCACATTGGTACCATCATCCTTCAAATTAAAAACTAAGATATAGACTTTTGTCGCGTTCCAGTCAATGTAAAAGAGAACTTGCTCCCCTTGCCCGCTTCGCTTTCAACCCAGATTTTGCCCCCATGAAGTTCGACCATCTGCTTGGCGATGGCAAGTCCCAGGCCAGCACCACCCGTTTTTCTGGAACGGGCATCGTCAACTTTATAGAAACGCTCGAATATATAAGGTAAATGCTCCGCGGGAATCCCTTCTCCAGTGTCTGCAACAGAGACCAGTACACCATCCTTATCGGCTGAGACAGCGACAGTCACAGTACCGCCTGAAGGAGTGTGGTTGAGGGCATTATCGAGGAGGTTCGCCACAACCTGCTCGATTCTTCTGCCATCTGCCTCAATCCCAGGCAACCCCTCTGCTATGTCCGTCCTCAGGTTTATGTTCTTCTCCCGCGCAATGACCTCAGCCTGGGAAACTCGCCGCTGCACCAGTTCTGCCAAACTTGTGGGCTCGATCTCCAGCTTCAGATGTCCTGATTCGGCAAGGCTCAAATCACGCAGCTCGGCGACAAGCCTGGTGAGCACTTCTGTTTCTTCTTTTATGGAGTTGAGGTTATCGGTACTCGGTTTGTATACGCCGTCGAGCATGGCGTCCACTGTCCCGCCGATGACAGACAGCGGCGTGCGCAGCTCATGGGCTATATCGGCAAATAAACGGCGGCGCGACTGCTCACTGCTATCGAGGCTCGCAGCCATGGAGTTGAACGAACTGGCCAACTCACCGAACTCATCTCCCGACTTAACCTTCACCCTATAGGCCAGGTCACCATTAGCAATGCGAGCAGCGCCTTTCTTTAACGCTCGGATTGGCTTGGTGAATTGCCTGGTCAAAAACAGGCCCAGTAATATCGCTACCGCGGCCCCCACCAACCCAGCTATTAACAAAGACGTATTAACATGGTTGAGAAAGCGCTGCTCAGGTGAAGACGGCGGCTGACCTGAAAGCGCGCCTCCGGGCGGTACGAACTGCACGATTACCATCCCTGACGACAGCAGATAGAGTTTGCCTACCTCCTGGCCGGAGACAACGATGCTTATCGGTTTAGACAGCTTCACGCTTTGAACAGTCTGGCCAAGCCACTGCCCATCTGTATCACCAATTATTGTGCCGGAGCTGTCCGCTAAAATGAGCCGGTCATTGACAAATGTGGGCAAGCTCCCAAGCAGGCTTTGCACCCCGGACCAGTTGCCATTCTCAGTATAGTAGTCCTTAAGCGTTTGTTCCGCCCGCTCCAGATTTATGGTCCTGCTTTGCGCTATGAACGCACCAAACTCACTGGTGGTGCGGTGGTGGGTTAAATATGCCGTAAGACCCACTGAGACGGCGACCACCAGAAGCAATGCAATGGCGAGCTTCCAGCTAAGGCTACGCACCCGTACCCTCCGTAAGTTTATAACCTATTCCTCGCACAGTTACTATATATCTGGGTAAATCAGGGTCAGTCTCCACCTTCTTGCGCAGGTTCTTAATATGACTATCTATGACACGTTCGTAGCCCTCATAGGCACTCCCTTGAACCTTATCCAGCAACTGCATACGGCTATAAACACGGCCAGGCGCTTCAGCCAGAACTCTGAGTAGTTCGAACTCGGTAGGCGTCAGTTCCAGAAGTTTGTCACCGCGTCTGACCTCGTGCTTTTCCATATCTATGGTTAACCCCGTGATCTCTATCCTTTTCGTCTTTATGGCTGCGCTCTCTGTACGGCGGAAAACCGCCCTCACCCTTGACACCAGTTCCTTGGGATTGAAGGGCTTAACAACGTAGTCATCTGCACCAAGCTCCAGCCCTAATATCTTGTCTGAATCATCGCCAAGGGCAGTCAGCATGATAATAGGGACATTAGATTCAGTACGCAGGGTGCGGCACACATCCCATCCTGAGATTTCAGGAAGCATCAGGTCGAGAATGATGAGATCGGGGGATTCGCTCCTCGCCATCTGGAGAGCCAGTCTCCCATCATAAGCAACGATGACCCTGTAGCCATCTCTCTCGAGATAGGCTTTCACAATATCGACTATCTTTTTCTCATCATCTACCACAAGGATTATTTTGTGTGCCATGGGAAACTCGGTGTAATCCGACTCATCTAATATTGATTCTCGCCTTCCCCAGAAGAATTGTCAAACGATTGAGCGAAGGGACAACCCTAGTGGTGAGCTGCCTCTTCGCCCTCAATTGGCCTTTGTCCAAACCAGAGCAAGACATCTACTGGCCTGTTCCGTTACCCCCGAATCTGAATGAAGGCAAAGAAAAGCCCGATGTTATAGTTATACTCCTGGCCTCGATAGAGCCATCTGCATTCTTGTTGCCTGAAACGGTGATATTCTCGCCTGGCGAGATATCTGCCAAACTGCCTTGGGTCGTCTTCAGTATGGAAGTGCTGTTACCAACATTAACCAGAACGGTGCCAGTAGCTGTTTTAATTGTTATCAAACTGCCTTCCACCTTCTCCACTGTGCCCACTGTTCCAGAACCTGAAATAATGGTATAGTTCCCTCGGGACTGGCCAGTTCCTTGCCCGGTCGTGGCAGACAACTGGCTGAGCTGGCTCAGCAATGTCTGGCGGGCTTCTTGTCTGCCCTGGCTCTTGCCGATAGCTACGCCTCCTGCCAGAGCACCGCCTATAGCACTGCCTAATATGACTGCCACTATAAGAGAGATGAGAAAAGAGCCTCGTTTCATGGTTGTACCCTCCTTATTCATAGCGTAACGCCTCTATAGGATTGAGACGGGCAGCCCGGTAAGCCGGGTAGAGCCCGAAGACTATCCCTATGGCTGCTGAAACGCATACCGCCAGAATGGGTATGTCTGCAGATATCACCGTATGGATTGTCTGCCCGCCTACGGTCACCCCGGAGATAAGGCTTGAGATGCCCCAGCCCACAAGCACACCTATCGCGCCGCCGATCAAGCTCATTAAAGCAGCCTCTATCAAAAATTGAAGCAGAATGTTACCCCGTTTGGCGCCCAATGCCTTGCGAATACCTATCTCCCGCGTCCGTTCGGTGACAGACACCAGCATGATATTCATGATGCCGATGCCCCCCACCAGCAGAGATATGCCGGCAATAGCCCCCAGCAGGATAACCCACACCTGAGTGGAGTTCTGTAGGCTTTGTATCAAACTATTCTGGCTGGTGATAGTGAAATCATCCTGGCCATTGGTGATTTTATGCCTCTGCTCCAGGATCGAAGTTATTTGCTGTGTAGCAGCACTAACCTGGCTCGTGCTTACCACCTGGACATTAATGGTAGAAACGTTCTGCCCCCCCGTAGCAGTTCTCCTCGAAGATAAATGGTACATCACAGTACTTATGGGCGCCATGACCACATCGTCCTGAGAGCCCAAACCCGTGCCCCCCTTACTCTGTAGCACTCCTATCACCGTGGCTCGGAGCCCGGCTATCATGACATATTGACCCACCGGATCCGTATCTGGGAATAGAGTCTGCGCCACACTGCTGCCCAGCACCACTACCATTGACCTGGCCTGCACCTGTGCATCTGAGATAAAGTCACCTTCTGCCACCTGCCAGTTGCGCACGGATTGGTAATCCGGCGTCACGCCGATAATTCGGGTTAGGGCGTTCTCGCTCCCGGCCACCACTTGGGCAAAGCTGTCAACCTCAGGGGCTACTGCCGCCACAGAAGGAGCCAAAGTTGGATCGGCCAGAGCGTTGGCATCCTCCAGCGTCAGTGTGGCAGCGCTCCCCTGCGCCCCACGTACCAATCCCGTGGAGCTTGCGCCCGGGCTAACGAAGAGCAGATTGGTGCCCAGCGATTCGATATTAGAGGTTACGGCTGCTTGAGAGCCTTGACCTATGGACATCAATGCTATCACGGCTGCTACTCCAATGATTATGCCCAGCACTGTCAGGGCAGAACGCATCTTGTTGGTAGTCAGCGCCGTTAAAGCTGTACGCAATGTCTTGGCTAAATTCATTGTCTCTGCCTCATCATGAAAGTGTACCTGCCCCAGCCGATTGCCCATCTACAATCTGGCCATCTCTGAGGAAAATAATGCGTTGCGTGTGAGCCGCTATCTCCTGTTCGTGAGTTACCACCACGACAGTGATGCCGTCCTGTCTGTTGAGTTCTTCCAGGATACCTATGATGTCCAGGCTCGAACGGCTGTCCAAATTGCCCGTCGGCTCATCAGCAAGAATGATGGCAGGATTGTTGACCAGCGCCCGGGCAATGGCTACCCTCTGTTGCTCGCCACCGGAAAGCTCAGTTGGCTTGTGGGCAGCCCGGTGGCTCATGCCCACCCTCTCCAGTGCTTCCTGCGCCAGCTTTCTGCTGTTGCTCATGTTCCCATAAAGCATGGGCAGCTCCACATTGTCCACCGCTGAGGTACGAGGTATCAGGTTAAAGTTCTGAAACACAAAGCCGATCTTCCTGTTCCTGACGTCAGCCAACTGTGAGTCGGAAAGCTTGCTTACCTCCGCTCCATCAAGAAGGTAGCTCCCAGAGGTAGGGACATCAAGGCAGCCCATAACATTCATCAGGGTGGACTTGCCACAGCCGGAGGGCCCCATGATAGCCACCATCTCGCCCTTTTCGATGCGACAGCTCACGCCGCGCAGCGCCTGAACCTCTACCCGGCCTATTTGGTATGTCTTAACGATGTCCTTGAGTTCAATCATATTTATCCACCTAACGTCCACTAATAAAGATTGCGCCTCCGCCGCCGCCAAGACCACCTATCCCGATACCTCGTAAGCTGCTGCTGGAGGTGCTGCTGGAGGTGCTTGTGGTGACTACTACTTCATCGCCTGCATTAAGCCCCGACACTATCTCGGTATACGTGCCGTTGCTTTGCCCCACCTTCACCGCTCTCACTTCGGCCACACCGTTAACCATCACCGTTACCGTAGGATTATTACTTGAGCTACCGTGGACGGCCGCAACGGGCACCAGAAGGACATTGTCTATCTCCTGAGTCGTAATGGTAGCTGTAGCGCTCATTCCTTGCCGCAGCAGAACCCCTGAAGGTACGGTCAAGTTAACGGTGACTGGGTATGACACCACTCCAGACTGGGAACTTCCAAGTATTGAAATAGTAGAGACCACTCCTGAAAACGTGTCGTTAGGCAGAGCATCCAGAGATACGGCCACCTTCTGCCCCACCTTCACATTCGGGACATCGACCTCATCCACAGTGGCGCTCACTTCGATATCCGAGGGGTCTACTATCTCGACGGCAACTGTACCAGCACTCACCGTCTGCCCCGCCTGGATATTTACCACAGAAACGATTCCATCGAAGGACGCTGCCAGAGTAGCGTTCCCCTGGCTCGCCAGCGCTTCATCGAGTGCGGCCTGGGCACTTGCCACCTGCTGCTGTTTCAATTCCAGGTCCAGAGAGCCCGGCCCTGTGTTCGCTAGGGACTGTTCGGCTGCGGTCAGGTTGTCCTGGGCATTAGCCACAGCCGTGTCTGCATTCTGCTCGGCAATTTCCAGATTAAGGTTCGCTGTCTGTAACTGTATCGCTGCATTTTGCAGATCATTAGCGGTCATACCGCCACTCATGAACCGCGCCAGAATATCATTGTAATTTCCCTGGGCAGTGTCCGCCGCGTACTGCGCGTTAGCGATATTGAGAGGCCCCTGCGTTTGAGCGTTCGAAAGCTGCTGCTGCGCCTCCACCACAGCCCGCTGTGCGTCGGCAACGCCCTGTGTCTGCGCGTTTTGCAGAGTCTGCTGTGCATTCCTCAGAGCGATTTTGGCGCTGGTCACCGACTCCTGCAAAGATAGCATGGTTGAGTTATCGAGCTCGGCGAGTATATCACCTTTTTTAACGGAATCGCCTACTCCTACATTCACCTCCTGCACAGTGCCCGCACTGCCGAAGGTCAACTCCGCTTTATTAGGCAGAACCAGGCTGCCGCTGGCGCTTACCGAGTTAGTCAGATTTCCGTACTGTACCCGCACAAGCCGAGCGTTGGCCGCGAGCGATGATGACGCGCTGGAGGTGCTGGTCCGGCCGTAGGCGGCGTAGAACCCCCCCACAATACCACAGACTATCAACACCAGCACTACCACCTGCCACGCCTTCAACGTTATAAACATCTTAATCATCTTTACCTCCACAATTGCCAAACAAGTAACTTCAATGTCGTATTATGCAGTGCTAATATGGAGATTTTATGGAGAAATTCCGTTTTTTTAATGTAATTTAGCGACCATTTCCGGCCGGGACTGAGAAGCTAGGGGGCATCCTTCCAAAGAAGGATGCCCCCTATTGGGAGATTCTGAAGTTTGCAGGATCACTCAGGTCGCCTTTTATTCTTTTTCAGCGTCTGGCGCTGAAGTCTCTGAAGCATAGGGCAGGCGGACAGTCACCGTGGTTCCCTGTTCAGGAGTACTCGCCACCTCAAAGGTTCCACCGCCGAGCTCGGCCCTTCGTTGCATCCCCTTAAGCCCGCCCACGCGCTTGTTCTGCATGGCGGCTTCGGCGTCGAAACCGGGGCCATTATCCTTCACTTGCAGACTTACCACACCAGCCTCGCAGGAAAAGGATACTTTAACCTCGCTGGCACCAATAGCATGTCTCTTGATATTGGCAAGAACCTCGCGGAAAATTCTGTATGCCGTCAACTCCACATCGGGTGTTGGTCTGGCCGCGAATCTCTTATCGAATTTCGTTCCGCATCCCGTTTCCTCCCGGAAACGACGCAGTTCCTCATCAATCACAGCGACGATACCGAAGTCGCTCAGAACAGGCGAATAGAGGTCTTCCATGATGCTCCGGCTCTCGCGAATGCTCTCCTGCAATAAATCCAAGGCACGCTGCAATATCCGCTGCGCTCCGGTATCCTCTGAAGGAATGGCTTGCAGCGCCTGCATCTGATGAAAGGCCGCAGTCAGGGTCTGAGAAATGCGGTCATGGACCTCCAGGGAAATCCTCTGGCGCTCCTCCTCGTGGGCATAGGCAGAGGCTTTCGCCAACTGCCTGATAGTCTGTTCGCTTTTGCGTAGCGCCTCCTCCATCCTCTTGCGCTCGGTGATGTCTGTAGCTATTAACCCAAGCCAGTCTCCTGCCTTGAATGCCTTAAGACCCACGTGTATATCTCTAAACTTCGTATGTGATACCATATACTCGATATGGAAAGGTTCCCCTGTCTTTAAAACTTTCAGATACTTGTCATATCTCCCCGATTCTTTAACATCAGGCATAATATCCAGGATATTCTTACCGACCACAGCCTCTCTTGACACACCGATCATTCTTTCCGCAACCGGGTTTATGAACATATAGTCGAGGTTCTCATCGAGCAAGACGAAACCCTCTGTGGACGAGTTTACGAAGGCGCTCAATCTAGCCTCTACCTTTTTCGATAGCTGGTCTCTCTTCGGACGAGGCTTATTCTGTGTGGATTTGCTTGTTTTAGCCATGTCTGTTTTCATCATTATCGATGTAGCGACCGCGGGTAACGACGCCAAGAAGTCAAGCTACGGAATCGGCAGGCCCATCCGCTACAGATGGGATACTAAGAAGACAGGTGCCAGTCGTTTTTATTACGTACCCAGCCTGTTAGAAGATCTGTCCTATGAAAGGTACAGAGTTAAAAAGTTGAACAAGTTCAAATCCTATATTATTGAGATTACCTTTGAGAATCTCTTAAGAGCCTAAAGATATTATAAACACAAATATCTGATAATTTCAACCCCCGTACGGGTGATTTTCAAAATCGGGATGCTTATTGTCATATAATGTAGATAAAAATCAAAGGCCATAGGGTAGGGGCTCTGCCCCCTACCCGGTAAGCAGGTGGCAGAGCACACACGCTATTTTCACGGTTGGTGGTGCCCCTACAGGCACTGATGGAGGGATTCCAGTCTGGCTTTTAGCTTGACCAGATTGCGTCTATTATCTTTATCCTTATCGTCTGCCATGCCGGGATAAACGCCGAAACTGTAGCAACGGCACATAGGATCAACCCCGATGTTATGAGATAGGTGATATTTATCGGAAGCAATACATCCCCGAATGGGAAATGGAAAGGAGTCCGTGCTTCCACAGGCACAACGATATAGACGAAAATCAAAGCTGCTGCCAGTATGCCCACAATAGCATATATAACGGCACGAAAGATGTAAGAGAGCACTATCGAAGCCCCTGTTATGCCGATGGCACGCTCGATGCCGATCTGCCTTCGCTTGTTTACTAGGTCAACGTACGTAACGATGAAGATTGTGATCGCTGCAACAATGAAAGCGATCACCCGGAGTATGACAATTATCTGTTTAAAGCTGTCTGTCATGCTTCTCAGAAACCCTTCCACATCCTCCCAGGTTTGAAATTTCAGCCCCGGCCTGACGCCTTTTATTTCCTCTATCACCGGTTCCAGTTTAATGTTATCTTTGGTTTTAACATATACGGCGGAAGCCTTATCCTTCATCAAGGGATTCATGCTATCGAACTCTTTTTCAGTTATGTATGATCTCAGGTCGCTTTGAACCAGTTCGGTATAGAATATGCCCTTCACTGTATATTGCTTCTCCACACCGCCGGCATACTTGACCAACACCTGATCTCCCGCATGCACAGACTGGAGGGAGCTTGAGTAGAGCTCGAGGCTTTTCCGATCATTTCCGGCTATCTGTACACCCAGTAGAATCTGGCCGGTATCCTCAGGAGACAGGTAGCTGCCCTCGATTATATCCTGGGAGATCTGAAACACTTTACTGTCCTGCTTAGGATCAATGGCGTAGACTGTCGTCGTAGTGCGCTCTCCTTCATAGCTGATGTCAGCCCCCAGGCTATTACGCGCACATGCCGCCTGAATCCCATCTAAAGACCCGATTTGGGAAACAAGCTCGCTCACATTTCCTATAGCGGGTGCTTCACCGGCAGCCTGCACTATAATATTCCCCGACATAGTATTTATGGTTTTATCGTTGACGGTTTCCACTGCTCCGGCGAGAATAGCAGGCGTAAAAACAAGATTGAGGTATACCAGGATCAGCATAGCGATGGTGAGTATTAAGACCCTGCTATTTCCCCTCGATATGGACTTAAAGGCCAGAAAGCCCGCTACTTTCAATGAATTCATCGTAATCCTATAAGTTCAAACCTAGTACTTAGTTGCGATAATCATCGCAATGCTAACGAAGGGTTACGAGACCCTTCGCTACGCTCAGGGTGACAGTTCTTACTTGTCATTCTGACCCTGAACGTAGTGAAGGGGAAGAATCTCGTTTATTACGCTTTCTTGCGCAATTAGGTACTAGATATATTCCGGAACCTGTTTCCCATCTTTTAGAAAGATGAGTTTGTTGGCGTACTTTTTGTCATCAGGGTCGTGTGAAACGAAGACAATCGTCACGCCCAACTCTTTGTTAAGTTTTACA
>JBBIRL010000034.1:0-13255 GCA_037441825.1 Dehalococcoidia bacterium
CAACTTTTGCAGGGGAGCTATGAGGTCAGTTCCTTCACACCACGTCTATGCTGCTCTTCATTGGAGCCAACTGTGGGGCAACTGCTTCGCTCAGGGAAGCCCTGCCCTGGAGGAAGAGGCTTAAAAAGCTTCCCAATATGCCTCATGCTCCACAGGCGCCAAATGCTAAAGAAGCTGCAGCGAGCGTTTTCTCGATATCTTCCTCGGTATGGGCTAGAGAGGTGAAAACTGCTTCAAATTGCGATGGAGGTAGATAGATACCTTGCTCCAGCATATGATTGAAGAAGCGGGCATAGAGAGCTGTGTCTGAAGACAGGGCTGACTCATAGTCGGTCACATCGCTGGCGTTGAAGAAGGGCGTTAGCATAGAGCCTGCCCGGGTGACTGACAGGCTAACTCCAGCTTTTGCTGCTCCTCTCTCCAGCCCTTGAGCCAGCAGGGCAGTTCGCTTATCTAACTTCTCATAGGTGCCTGGTTCACGCAGAATGCTCAGTGCCTCGATCCCGGCAGCCATAGCTAAAGGATTGCCGGACAGAGTGCCAGCCTGGTATACGGGCCCGAGCGGAGCCACCAGCTCCATGATATCCTTTTGACCACCATAGGCGCCTACTGGTAGTCCACCACCGATAATCTTGCCCAGACAGGTCAGGTCTGGTGTCACCCTATATATGCTCTGGGCTCCACCATAGGCAAGGCGGAAGCCCGTAATCACTTCATCGAAGATAAGCAAGCTGCCGTTGTCAGCAGAAATACGGCGCAAGCCTGCTAAGAAACCGGGCTGGGGCAGTACTACCCCCATGTTGGCTGCCACCGGTTCGATGATGATAGCTGCTATCTGTCTACCGAAGCGTTTGAAAATCCTGGTTACCCCTTCCAGGTTATTATAGGCTGCGACTATGGTGTTCCTGGTATAAGCCTTCGTCACGCCGGCGCTGTCGGGCAGGCCAAGGGTCGTGATGCCTGACCCTGCTTTAGCCAGAAGGCTGTCGGAGTGTCCGTGGTAACAGCCGGAGAACTTCAGTATCTTGTCCCTGCCTGTGAAGGCTCGTGCCAGCCGCAGAGCGCTCATAGTAGCTTCTGTCCCCGAATTGACAAAGCGCACGAGTTCCATAGAAGGCATGGCGCTGGTTATCATCTTGGCGAGGATGGTCTCTCTCTCTGTAGGCGCGCCGAAGCTGGTTCCCTTTTCAATGACGTTATTTAGAGCAGCGACTATTCGGGGGTGGGCATGGCCCAGGATAAGCGGTCCCCAGGAGCAGACGTAGTCTATGAAGGCGTTGCCATCGACATCGTAGATATGAGACCCTTGCCCCTTACTGATGAAGAGCGGTCTGCCGCCCACGGCACGGAAGGCCCTCACCGGGCTGTCGACTCCGCCGGGAATATAGCGCTTTGCCTCGGCGAACAGCCTGTCGGAGCCCTTTCTATTGAGTCTTACCTCTATGTTGGTGTGCCCGATTTCAGCCAACGGGCTGCCTCCTTTGCATGGTAGGTTATGATGATGTCTGCCCCTGCCCTCTTTATCGCCGTGAGCACTTCCCTGACACAGGATTCTTCATCAAGCCAACCTTTTTGGGCTGCTGCTTTAACCATGGCGAACTCGCCGCTGACATTGTAGGCGGCTACAGGATAGTGGAAACGCTGGCGCACCTGGGCGATGATATCCAGATAGGGAAGCGCCGGTTTGACCATAATGATATCAGCACCCTCCTGTATATCCAACTCCACCTCGCGCAAAGCCTGGCGCATGTTTGGCGGATCGAGCTGGTAGGGGCGGCGGTCACCGAAGTGCGGAGCGCAATCAGCCGCTTCCCGAAAAGGTCCGTAGAAGGCTGAGGCATATTTGGCTGCGTATGACAGGATAATAGTATCTTTAAATCCATTGGCATCGAGTTCGTTGCGGATGGCAGCCACCTGGCCATCCATCATGGCGGAAGGCGCTACCATATCAGCGCCTGCTTCGGCATGTGACAGGGCAGTTCGAGCTATAAGCTCCAGCGTCCTGTCATTATCCACATGCCCATCTATCACCACTCCGCAGTGCCCATGCTCGGTATACTCGCAAAGGCAGACATCAGTGACTATGACCAGTTCCGGCACAGTCCGTTTAATCTCTCTAATTGCCTTCTGGACAACTCCTCGCGCACTGTACGCGCCGGAGCCTCTTTTGTCCTTGGTTTGAGGTAAGCCGAAGAGCAGCATTGCCGGGATACCCAGCTTTGCTATGCTCTCTGCCTCTCTGGCCAGAAGGTCAGAGGAGAGATGGAAATTATCTGGAAGAGAGGGGATCTCCCTCTTGACGCCGCGTCCTGGCACGACGAACAGAGGATAGATAAGCTCAGTCGGATGTACTCTGGTCTCTCGCAGCATTTCTCTGATTGCATCGGTGCGGCGCAGGCGGCGAAGTCTAAGCTGAGGAAACGAAGCCATTAGGAAACCTCCTTTCCCTTTCGGCAGTCCTCAATGAGGGCTTGAACTAAGCCAGGTATAGTATGCTCTTTCGCTACCACATCTACGCGCACACCCAGCCTGGCAGCAGTTGCCGCTGTGACAGGACCAATACAGGCAACCGTGGTCCGGTTCACAGTTTCCCATTTAGAGCCGAGCAGGGAAACCAGATGCTCAACTGTGGACGAACTGGTAAAGGTGGTGATGTCAATTTCACTCGCAAGCAGCATTTGTTTGCCGCCGTCTGTGTCTGCTTGAGGTAAAACGGCTCGATAGATGGCAATCTCATCCACCTCGGCTCCAAGTTGACCGAGCCCGTTAACCAGTTCAGGCGTGGCACCTGCAGCTCTTGGCAGCAAGACACGCTTACCTGATACGTCGCCCTGAAGGCTCTCTGCTATAGCTGCGCTAACATATTCCACGGGGATGCGGTCGGCTATGAGGCCGAAGCGTTCCAGAGCAGCGGCGGTAGCGGGGCCGATTGCGCATAATCTGGTTTTCCCCAATCCCCTCGCATCACGCCCGAGTGCGCGCAGACGTCCGAAAAAGATTTCGACGCCATTGGCGCTGGTGAAGATAAGCCATGAGTAGTCTGACAGGCGAGCAATAGCCCGGTCAAGCTCCTTGTTGTCAGGGATAACCTCTATCTCGATGGTGGGCAATTCTACCGCCAGAGCACCGTAACGGGCAAGGAGTCGGCTCAGGACGCTGGCCTGTTTTCTTGTCCTGGTCACCAGCACCCGTTTACCGAAGAGGGGTTGGTTGTCGAACCAGCGCAATCGCTTCCTGAGCCTTACCACATCTCCGACCACAATTAGCGCCGGAGACTCGATACCGCTCTTGGTGGCTTTGGCAGCAATATCGGCAATCGTGCCCACCAGAGTCTGCTGGCGAGGTGTCGTACCTTCTCGAATGATGGCGACCGGAGTCGATGGCGGACGACCGTTCCTGACCAGCTCTTCAGCTATCTGCGCCAGATTGCCCATCCCCATAAGAAAAACCAGGGTGTCAGCACCGGTGGCCAGCTTATCCCAGGCAATGCTGGCGTCACCCTTGGTGGGGTCCTCATGCCCTGTGATTATAGCTAATGACGAAGCAAAGCTGCGGTGGGTGACAGGGATGCCAGCGTAAGCGGGCACCGCGGTTGCGGAAGTGATGCCGGGAACTACCTCGAAGGGGATATTGTCATCTGCCAGAGCCTCAGCCTCTTCACCACCGCGTCCCAAGAGAAAGGGGTCTCCCCCTTTAAGTCTCACCACAATCTTGCCTTCTTTAGCCTTGTTTACCAGAAGCTGGTTTATTTCGGGCTGTTTAAGAGTATGGTATCCCGCTTTCTTGCCCACATATATCAATTCTGCCTTGGCCGGAACCCCTTCAAGCAGACGGTGACCTACTAACCTGTCGTAGATGACAACATCAGCTTCAGCCAGACACCTGACAGCCTTAAGTGTGATGAGTTCAGGGTCTCCAGGCCCGGCACCCACCAGATATACCTTGCCTCTCACTGATTCGTGGATAGCGGTGCCTCCTCCAGAAGCTTTCCAGCCCCCATATCTATCAGCTTCTGAGCCAGCTTTTTACCAAGTTCCTCGGGCATTTGCCGTGAGCCTTCTAGTTTTGCCCTGACGGTCTTGCCCGATAGCAATCCCGCTACCATCCCCTCTATGTGCAGAGTATCGCCTTCCACGCGCGCCAGGGCAGCTATGGCAGACCGACAGCCGCCACCCAGGGTGTGCAGGAATGCTCGCTCAGCAGCAGTAGTCTGCCAGCTAACTTCATCATTCACTAAAGCTACTGTTGCTGCTGCTTCGTCTCCCGCTCTCATTTCTACTCCCAGTGCTCCCTGACATGCTGCGGGCAGGAAAACCTCGACAGGTAAATATTCGGTCACTTTGTCCTGCCACCCCATGCGCTCCAGAGCAGCAGCGGCGATAATAACACCATCTAACTCCCCGGGGCACACCTTGCTCACCCGGGTATCGATATTACCTCTCAACGGACATGCCTTGAGGTCGGGACGGAAGGCCTGCAGTTCCAGAGCACGTCGCTGGCTGCCGGTACCAATCCGGGCCTTGGAAGGTAATTGGGACAGAGTCTTGCCCGAGCCTGAGACCAGGGCGTCCCGCGGGTCCCTTCGCACTGGCACCGCTGCTAATCGAAGCCCGGGGTCAAGCTGGCTGGGCATATCCTTAAGACTATGCACTGCCACATCTATCTTGCCCCTGAGCAAGGCGCCTTCCAGTTCCTTTACGAAGACTCCACGTCCACCTATTTGGCTGAGGGGGGATTTGCGGTCTCTATCGCCCTGAGTTCTTATCTTAACGAGGCTGAGTGCAAGTTGGGGCACTGCATTCTTCAGTTGCCCCATGAGTTCTTCTGCTTGTATCACTGCGAGCCTGCTACCCCTGGAACCGACTACCAGCCGCTTTGCTGCTGCCAAACCATTAGACCTCTAGGTCAAAAATTTCCTTGATAGACTGAATATTATGTCCATTCTGTTTCTTGAGACAGGAGATAGGTTTGTGCAGCAGATTTTTGACTATGGCTCGTGTCATGGCATCCAGACATTCCCTATCCTCAGCGGACAGGTCGGGGATTTCGCCCAGGGCTCTGGACAGTTGAGTGGTGCGTATCTCCTCAGCCTTGTCTACCAGTGCCTTGATAAGGGGTGCCATATCCCGCGTGCTGCGCCAGTCCATAAACTTGCTCACTTCAGCCTCGATAATGGCTGTTGCTTTCTCTGTTTCCTGCTCCCTGAGATGACGGTTCACTTCTGCTACTGAGCTGAGGTCATCTATGTTATACAGAGTGACTCCCTCTATGTTCTTCACCTCCGGGTCTATGTCACAGGGCACAGCGATATCGATAGCCATAAGTGGACGCGATGGGCGTGCTCCCATC
The DNA here is from genome assembly GCA_037441825.1 of Dehalococcoidia bacterium. Classification (GTDB taxonomy): domain Bacteria; phylum Chloroflexota; class Dehalococcoidia; order SZUA-161; family SZUA-161; genus JACWAE01. The sequence continues at coordinate 5,350 of JBBIRL010000034.1, forward strand.
ACCTGGCGAACGATGGGTGGCTTGATGATGTAGTGAGGAGCTGCACTGCAACTGATCAGGATATCGGCCTGACTCAGCGCCTCACTTAGCTGGTGGAAGGGGATAGCGGCGCCTTTCACCTCAGCCGCTAGGGCGGCTGACTTAGAGTAGGAGCGGTTTGCCACTGTAACCTGGCATGCCCCAACCTTGACCAGGGCCTTGGCTACCAGTGTCCCGGCCTCGCCAGCGCCAATCAGCAATACCTGACGGTGCTCCAGGTCGCCAAATAATTTCTTCGCCAGCATCACTGCTGCCGAACTAACGGAGGCGGCATTTTTGCTTATATCGGTCTCCTCCCGTACCTTTCTGCCCACTCTAACCGCCTGCTGAAAAAGTTCGAGCACGGGATAATCAACGAGGCCGCTGCTATCAGCCTCCTCCAATGCCCGTCTCACCTGCCCCAGTACCTCGTATTCACCCAGTATCATGGACTCCAGCCCGGCTGCTACACGGAAAAGATGGCTCACCGCTTCCTCCTCCCACAAGGTATAAAGGTGAGGCGTGAGCTCCTCCACTGATATTCCACTGTGAGCGCTGAGAAATTCAATGGCCTTGCCGGGAGAAGATTGTGTGCTGCATATGGTATATACTTCCGTGCGGTTACAGGTAGAGAGAATAACACCCTGGCTCATATATTTAGAGAGCGTTTGCAGTGCCTCTTTTAGAAGGCTCGGGCCTAAGGCCACTCTCTCCCGAAGGGAAACCGGTGCCGTCTTATGATTAAGTCCTACAACTGTGATTTTTTCCTTCATTATAGCTACTGTATTCGACTGTCTGCAGCCAGCAGACCGTCCACTAGTTTTTGGCGCGCCTCTTCAAGCTGACCCTTCTTTATCATATCTACTAGTATATCAATATCAAGGCATCTCTGCCAAACATCGCCGTTCACGGAGCTCTGTCGTTGAGCTAGCTCCTGGCGTACTTCTGAGACAAGGGATACCAGGGAAGCGTACTCTGCCGGTAGAGTGGCCTCCAGCAGCGAGCGCAGCTTGCGAGCCAGCGCCGGGCTCTTGCCTGCTGTGGAGATTGCAATAGTGATATCACCGCGACGTACTATTGATGGGACGATAAAATCGGAAGCCCTGGGGTCATCAACTACATTTACCAGCGCCCGCTGTTTTTTGCCTTGCTCTGCCACGGCGGCGTTGATGGACGCGTCATCGGTAGCAGCGATAACCAGGAGTGCCCCTTTAAGGTCACCAGTCCGGTAATTCCGATTAATCGTTTGAATAGCACCCTGGTCTGCAAGATGCTGCAATCTTCGGCTCAACGTTGGACTTATCACTGTCACCGACGCCTGGTGTTCAAGGAGCATCTCGACCTTGCGTTCTGCCACCGGACCTCCACCAACCACTATGCATCTCCTGCCCTTCAAATCCAGGAAGATGGGATAGTAACTTGACATCATGCTTCTCAGTCAATGAAATACCTGACACTACGCCTGAGGTACTCCTTAATGCTATAAAGAAGAACGTAATCTTTGATTCCGGTCTCTTGAGATATGCTGAGAGCCAGGGAACTACAATCCTCTTTGGTATGTCCATGAACCATGGCATATATGTTATAGTGCCATTCCGGAGCGGTCCGCCTCTCGTAGCAATGACTCACCTGGGGGTAACTTGCTATGGCCTGTCCCACTTGAGCCAGCTTATCCGGTGCCGCCCTCCAGCAGGACAGGGCATTAGACGAGAAGCCTGCTTCACGGTGGTTTAAGCGGGCTGCGAAGCGTCTCATGACACCTCTCTCCTTGAGAGAAACTGCCCTCTGTAGAAATTCATCGATATCCAGACCTAAACGGGCTGCCATTTTGTCGAAGGGGTATTTTTCGAAAGGTAATTCCCGCTGCAACTCCCGCACCAACCCTTTATCGTCCTCGCTTAAATGCCCTGCGGTTCGATTTGGAGGCTGGATTTCCCCTTCGGAGAGCCGCCCATCCCCTTCGTCCAGCATGTTGAAGTATACCATAATTTTAAATACCTGGCGAGTGGGCAGAGACAGGGTGCGCTCGGCGGTGACAGCCTCTCCGAGTTGAGCGGCGACAGCATCAAGACTGGTGTCTCTGGGTGCGCTCAGGGTGAACCAAAGATTGAAATAGTGGTTCCGCAGGTAATTATGGCTTACTCCCGCTTGGCGGTTGATAAAAGTGGCTGCTTGTTCCACATTTTGCTCATCTACATGCATAGCCACCAACGTGCTGTGATATCCCAGACGTGCTGATTCGAAGACAGCGTTGATGGTGCGGATGATTTTCTCCTTCTTGAGGTCCTGCAGACGCTTGAGCACCTCGTCTTCGCTGACATCCAGAATGCAGCCCAACTCGGCGAAGGGTTCGCGGCAAAGCGGGAATCCCATCTGCACCAGGTTCAGTAGTTTTCTATCCGTAATATCCAGCAACATAGCTATTATCACCCACCATCTGGTTGATAGAGGCAATACGGTTCAGCCGCCAGGTAGTCCCCTGTCGCCTCATAGGCGCGGGCACGGCAGCCGCCGCAGACTATTTTATACTTGCAAAGACCACACTTACCTTTGATTTGGGAGTAGTCACGCAACCGGTTAAACAGGGGTGAATCCTGCCATATTTGGTGAAAGGGCTGTTCCCGAATATTCCCTGCCTCCACATCGAGATAGCCGCAGCCCTGCACCCGCCCGACATGTGATATGAAACAGAAGCTGATACCTCCGAGGCACCCCCTGCTCATTGCATTCATAGAACCGTGGCCGGCATGTCGTACGTTCGTATCGGCTGAAGATTGATTCTGCTCCGGGGAGCGTCTCAGCGTCTCCTGCTGTTGTACTACACGCATATAGCTGGGGGCATCGGTAGGCTTGAAGAACAGGCGATTGCCAAGCTGCTGCTGTTTCTCATATATTTGGATAAGAAGCTGCTCGTAATCTTGAGCCGAGAGCACATGCTCTTGGAGGCCTTTGCCCCGGCCGGTTGGCACTAACAGGAAAGGATGGAAAGCTACCGCCCCCACATTTAAGGCCAGAGCGATCAGGTCATCGAGGTAGCGAGTGTTGAGCCGGGTGATAGTGCTGTTAATCTGAACTTCGATGCCTGCGTTGCGGGCACACTCTATCCCGGCGAGAGCGGCATCGAAGGCTCCGGGCGAGCCCCGGAACTTGTCTTGAAGCTCTCGATTAGGAAAATCCAGGCTTATACCCACTCGTGGGATAGGGACTGCCTTCATCCTGGTGGCTATCTCCTTCGTTATAAGAGTGCCATTGCTCCCAATCACAACCCGAATTCCCTTGCCTGCTGCATACCCGGCAATGTCAAAGAGGTCTTCCCTCTTCAGGGGCTCGCCGCCGGTGAGGATAAGTATCGGTCTTCCTACTTTAAGAATATCATCGATAAGGGCAAGGCATTCCTCGCGCGACAGTTCTCCAGTATAGGGGCCGCTGTCAGCGGAGCCCCGGCAGTGGGCACAATGCAGGTTGCAGCTTTTCGTTATCTCCCAGGCTACCAGCCGCAGTTTTGCCTGGTCATTCTTCCCTGGGGGTGATTCGCTCTTAGTCAAAGTCCGATCTCCTCATCGGTGAGATAACAGGCAGGATCATCAGCCCAAACATCACCATATACAGCCTCTGCTCGTACTCGGAGGTTGCCGTTGCACAAGTCGAGATACTGACACTGCCCGCAGCGCCCTTTGAGCCGGGGCTTACGATCCCTCAGACCCTGCAGCAGCGGCTCTGAGTTATCAGACCAGATATCACCGAATTTTCGCTGCCGCACATTGCCCAGCGAGTAGTGCCACCAGAACTGGTCGGGGTGAACGTAGCCCAGGTTGTCCACTGCTGCGATGCGGATTCCCGAGTTGTTGCCGCCATTTCGCCGCAGTAGTTCCAGAACTTTGGGTGCTTTGCCTGGATTCTCGCGTTTCACCTTCAGGTAGAGGTACACGCCATCGGAATGGTTATCGACAGTTAAGATGTCCTTGTCTAAACCGCGTCGGTGCAGGTCCACCGTTCTGTCAAAGATAAGGTCTACGACATCTCGTGTTTCCTGAGGGGATATATCTTCGGCTTGCATACTGCTTCCCCGTCCTGCATAGGCCAGGTGGTAGAAGCAGATGCGGTCAATTCTCTCACGCTCCACAAGGTCGAATATAGCAGGTATCTCCCGATAGTTATGCCTGGTGATGGTCAGCCTCAAGGATACCCTTTGCTTGAGAGCCACCAGCTGCCGGAAACCCTGGAGGGCAGCTTCAAAAGCCCCTTCCTGACCTCGGAAATGGTCGTTTACGGCCCCGATACCATCGAGGCTTATCCCTACCTCGCCAAATCCTACCTTGATTATTTCCTCAGTTAGATTGTCAGTGATTAAAGTGCCGTTGGTGGAAAGAACAACCCTGATTCCCAATTTCTTTGCCCAGCTAGCCAGTTCAATAATATCCTTCCTGAGCGTAGGCTCGCCTCCGGAGAACAGGATAACGGGAACTTTAAAGTCTGCGAGGTCTTGTATGAAGGCTTTGCTCTCTTTTGTGGTCAATTCACCCTGGTAAACCTTGTCTTGAGACCGGGCATAGCAATGAAGGCATTTCAGATTACAGCGTCGAGTGCAGTTCCACACCACTATAGGTGGCTGTGGTGCTCCATAGCGAAGGTTGTCGCCGGGCGAACTGATATCGCAGAGTAGTTTTGAAATGGAGATCACGTGCGCTCCTACGGGCTGGTGGATTCAGTCGTTTCCTCATTGATTAGGGTGGTGAAAACCTTTAAGGTTGTCAGTTGTAATCAAGAGTTTCCCCGATCTGCTCTATATCCTCACCGCTTCCTGTATTTGCTTCAACTTTCCAGACGCCATTCCCAGATATATTCCCGCAGTGGTAAGCACCAACTGCGGGTCATCATACTGTCTCTGAAGAGGAGTTGCATCATTTATCACCAAAGCTGACAGCTTTCCTTTCCTTGAAGGCTAATACCGGGACTTCGACAGTCACCATTGTTCCCTTGCCTTCGTTGGATGTCAGCGTTAGAGTTCCGCCCAGCAATTTGGCTCGCTCGTGCATTCCTGCCAATCCAAGCTTTCCCAGGCCAGCCAGGTCTCCTACCCTTTGCGGTAATCTAAAACCGTTGCCGTCGTCTTTGATATTCAGCTTGACCATGGCATCGCTGAACTCTATAACAAGTTCTGTCGCTGAAGCATGAGAATGTCGCCATATGTTACTCACTGCCTCCTGTGCAATGCGGAATAGCATCACCTCTACCTCAGGCGCAAGCCGCCTCGCCTCGCCGGTCACCTTGAAGCTAGTAGCAATTCCCTGTTTGGCCAGATCGTCAGCCAGCAGTTCCAGTGCAGGCAGCAGCCCAAGGTCGTCCAGCACTGAGGGCCGCAGGTCGTGGCTGAAACGGCGTATCTCCTGCACTGCAACTTCAATTTGTTTCTTGAAGCTGCGCACAGCTTCCACGCTCTCCTCCCATAACGCGTCGCTGGAGGTGATCTTCTCCAACTGACGCGAGATAGCGATTAAGTTTTGCAGGGTCTCGTCATGTAATTCCCGGGCGATTCGCTTGCGTTCTTCCTCCTGAGCCCGGGTGACCTGTTGCAGGTAGTAGTGAAGGTTCTGCTGCAATTGTCTCTCATCCGTTATATCCCGGGCGCAATGCTGAAAACCCACTATTTCGCCATCGTGGGCTATTAAGCTGGTCGTAATCTGGACAAGCGCCTTCGCCCCGCCTTTTTTGATTAGTTCCCCTTCACAACGATATTCAACATGCTCGTTCAGAATCAATTTCCGCTCGGTCTGCTCGATACTCGACCGACTGCACTCGGGAATCAGTCGGCAGATATGTACATTTAATAATTCCTCTGCGGAATACCCGGTGAGCTTCTCGCATGCCTTATTCGCGGCGAGCACATTACCGTCTAAATCATGCAGCCAGATGGCATCATAGGCGTTCTCGAAAAGGTCGCGATATTTCTCCTCGGATTGTCGCAATAACGTTAGCGCCTGTTCCATCTCCTGGTAAAGACTGGCATTCTCAAGACCAGCCCCGAGGGCATTTCCAATGCTGCTTAGCAACGCCACTTCAGCCATCTGGAATTTCCCGGGCCTGTGCCTGGCTACACAGATGGTTCCCACCACTTTCCCCCTGGAGCGCAAAGGAACAATAAGCTGTGACCTTATTCCCTCGATAACTACAACCTGCCTGCTTAGCAGAGGATCGGTACTGGCATCATCCACAAATAGGGCTTTCCCTGTTTGCGCTACTGTTCCGTTAAAGCCTTCCCCTACCTTCATTTTCCTCACGCCGGCCATGAATTCCTCTGAGACTCCCTTGCTGACTTCCAGTAAAAGCTCCTGAGTTTTCTCATCTACGAGGAATATAAGAATAGCATCTACGCCCATTACTTCCATAGTCTTGTCGGCCACAAGCGTGAGAACTTGTCGAATTTCCAGGGGCTGATTAATAAAATCAGAGATGGCATTCAAAGCCGCCAGCGATTGCTCGTTCTCCTTAAAAATGGGAACATGCTGCTGCAATTCCTCCCAGGTAGCTTGTAGCCTTGACGGCGCTTCCTGGTGTCCCTTCTCCTTCTTGTTATTCATATCCCACCTCCTCCTGAAAAAAAGAGACGTTCACCTGCAGTTATGAAGAGCATAAATATAATTGTTGTCGGTTTTGGAGTTGTGATTTGAGCTATTTGAATTTGTTTAGTGGCGAGAGAGCAGCATTTAGAATCTCCTCTTAATCATAACGAGCAAATATTTGTGTCATTTAGGTAAATAGTGTCATGGAGCCTCTGGCTCGTCTACCGAATCAGTTATGTCCTGCAAAGTAAGCAGTCCGTTCTTTAATGCGGAGATCACTGCCTCGGTGCGCGAACCAACCTTGAGCTTGTTAAAGACATTGCTCAGGTGAGCCTGAACTGTGCGCACGCTCAGGCCCAGCTTATTGGCTATTTGTCTATTGCTTTGTCCCTTGGCAGCTAAGCGAAGCACTTCTGCCTCTCTGTCAGTGAGGGGTTGGGCTTGCAGTTCGCCGGTCTTACTAGAATTAGGCACAAAGTGGTTGAGGGCCTTGCGTGCGATAACCGGGTGAAGTACCGATTCACCGGCGTGCACTGCTCGAACAGCCTCAACCAGCTTTTGACTGGGGACATCCTTTAATAAGTAGCCGGCAGCTCCGGCCTCAAGAAGGGCAAAGACGTACTGGTCGTAATCGTAAGCAGTCAATATAAGCACCGCCGTGCTTGGTAATATGGCTTTGATCTGCTTAGTTGCTTCAATACCGTTAAGTCCGGGCATGGCGATATCCAGTATAGCCACATCCGGAATAAGCTCTTTGACGAGCCTCACGGCTTCTTCACCATCACCGGCTTCACCGACAACCTCCAAATCCGCTTCCTTTTGCAGCAGCTCTCGGGTGCCTTCACGCACCACTGCATGGTCATCGGCAATGATGATTCTGATTTTTTCTATACTCTTATTCATGCGTACTATTGTACCTCAGATAGCCCGAAGGTTCAACCTAAGGGACAGCCTCATGACTGCCCCTTAGGTCAGACTGCTCATTATGCTCAAAACGATTTACCTAGACTCTGAACCATTTCGAACATATGCCTAGAAATCCTCAGATTTTTCTAAGCATTATTGCCTACTCTGAAATAAGCCGATTGGTCGATGTGTACTTGTAAGCGTAGATGGTAATATTTACACTAATGTTTTCCAGAAAGGGGGAATGGTATTCACGTAAGACTCTCAACAAAGCAAAGAGGGTTATCCTGCATGGGGAGGCATTTGGCGAACTCTCCAAAGAGGTCATCATTTATGGCGTCACGGGAGAGCCAGTTTTAGCGCAGTCATCCAGAATTTTAAGAAATTAAGGAATAAGGAGATAGTATGGCAGACAAACTTAT